>NZ_PJBR01000026.1:0-40967 GCF_002863625.1 Pseudoalteromonas sp. MelDa3
TGAGTGGGTACTCGCACCACCAGCGTCGGATTCAACCGGGTTTTATGGTGTTGGTATTGCACAATCAAAACAACTTAATCATTCTCGTCGTGCCGCTCGATTACAGGCTGAGTTTGAATTGGCTAAGCAAACAGGACAAGAGCTGTCTGGTTCTGAACGTTCATTTGAGCAAGGTGGTGCAAGCGGTGATGTTAATACGCAAACTACATTTTTAATCGACCAAATAGTAGATTCGATACCGGTAGTGGGTTACCAAATAGTAGATCAAAAGCTCACGACTATTAACGGTCAATTCCACGCGTATACTTTACTGAAGTTGCCGTATGAAGAATTTAATAAAGCATTACAGCAATTGAAAGCGAAGAGTAATAATAACGCTGTTCAAAAGCAATTTGATGACTTGGAAAGACGCTTAGGTAAACGTCGTGCTGAGAAGGAAAAGACCACTCAAGCTGAGCACAACCGTGAATTAGAACTAATTGAAGCTCGTACAAAAGCTTTAAATCCAAGCCACGAAACTAAAAACAACTCTACTAAAGGTTAAAGATAATGATGTTTAAAAGCCACCTTGCAATAGCAGCTGGTGGCTATCTCGTAGCTTTAGACTTTTTAAGTGATAAATTTGAACAAATTAACTCACAATTAATACTGGGTGGTGCATTAACCTTAATCGGCGCTTCGCTGCCAGATCTAGATCATCCAGGTTCGTTCATCGGTCAGCGTTTTAGATTTA
The DNA here is from genome assembly GCF_002863625.1 of Pseudoalteromonas sp. MelDa3. NCBI lineage: Bacteria > Pseudomonadati > Pseudomonadota > Gammaproteobacteria > Alteromonadales > Pseudoalteromonadaceae > Pseudoalteromonas > Pseudoalteromonas sp. MelDa3. The sequence continues at coordinate 734 of NZ_PJBR01000026.1, forward strand.
TATCTAAGCCAATAAGTTTTGTTTTCGGCCATCGAGGACTAACACATAGCATAATCCCCTTGGCCGTTATTCTGTTTGTATATGGGCAATCTGCTCCGTACTGGCTGCTATGGCTTTGCTTCGGCTATGCAATGCATTTGGTCGGTGATTACCTTACTGACAGCGGGATACCTCTCTGTTATCCGATAACGAAAAAGCGTTTTAAATTTTTATTAGTAACTAAAACTAACACTATTGGTGAGCCAATATTAGTCACTGTTTTCTTAGTTGCATGTTTTCTATGGGTGTTTTTATGAATAAAAAATCTTTTGACAAAAATTATAATCCATTCGGTACAGATCTTAATGAAGACCTGTGCCAAATAATGTCTTCTGGTCACTACCAGCCCGGCGAAATAATTGAGAACGTTACAATGTTTGATGTTACTCAATTAATCGAAGAGGTTGTTCTTGAGGATGCTATTTATGAAAAAAATAGAATTTTGTATAAATTAGACTATTTCGATTTAATAGTTAGACCCCTTGAGTCTGTCTCCAGTTGGAGAGGCGAAGAAACCGTTAGCAGCCTTTATTTTGAAAGCAGAGTAAAGAATTTTTCATTCTTTGATTATCAGCTACTTTCTGAATTCAACCTACGTTTCAAACTTCTAAAAGTATTCATTAACAATGAAAATCAGCTTTGCTTTTGTTTCCCTTTGATTTTAGAAGGTGTCACTACAGAGCATTTGCTTGGTGCAATACACTCTTACATGACTGATTTGCAGAGTGCACGGAAAATGATTAAAGAGCTTGTATGCACAAAAGATATGGACACTACATCAAAGCATTAAATATTTATAAAAGAAATAAGGCGAAGCATAAGGCCGCGCCTTATTTTTACCACCCCAGCTTAGTAGCCTGAATATACATTTAGTATAAATTAGTGCTCTGTTGTTTCCTAAAAGGTAATTATTGTGAAAAAACCTACAAATTCTAAATATTCAGATGATCAGGTCGAGTTTTTAAGTTTGAATGTGAATAAATATTCTTTGGCAGAGCTTACTAAGCTTTTCAATTCAACATTTAAAACTTACAAATCAGATTTAGCTATAAAGAACACGCTATTTCGCAACAATATAAAACGTCCGAAGCCAGCGGGGATAAGTGAAAATACCCTTAAAACCTTTTTTCTGGGCAATACAAATTGCACTGCCGATGAGTTAACGAGACGATACAATAAGGAGTTTGCAAGTAACCTATGTACAGCATCAATTAGAATTAAGCGCAGAAAGTATGTTGAAAAAGTTGTAGAAGAAGAGGAGAGAACGCTTGCGTTTACTAAGTATGATGAAAGTTTAAACCCACATATTAAAGAATTAATATCGTCAAACTGGGGGTTATTGCTAAGCAAGCAGCCGGCAAAAAAAAGCGCAGCATAAATACCTGTTAAAAATTGAGCTTAGAAGGAATTTTAAATGTTTACAGATGAGCAAAAACTATCATGTGCTGTTGGTGAGTTAGTCCATAGCTTAGGGAATTTAATTGTGGATGAAGATTTGCGCTTTGGAGGCTTAACCGTGGCAGATGGTGAAATATTGCAAGCTCTAGGGCAAACGTTACGAACGAAAGAACTGAGCGATGAAAAACCAGTGCTTCAAAATGCAGGAATAAAACCAAGTTTACATTCACGAGCAGAAATTGTTGAGATGGCAGAGGCTATATTGCTAAAAGACTCTGAAAGCACAGGCAGTTAAATCATACTCATTGCTACAGCATTAAAAACAACTGTTTAATCGCTTATAGTTAATAAAGTAAGTTGGTGATAGATACATGATTATGTTTGAAATAGAGAAAGCTGGCCCTGTTGCCGGCTTTTTTATTGTCAATTCAATGAAGAACCATTAAACCTGTTAAAAAAGGTGAGTCTGAGTGAATTAGCTCATACCAGATCTTACAGTTTTGACTAATAGGTTTAGATTTATCTGACAGATATGAGCGACAAGCGTATATTGTTCTATTTAATTTTTCTTTAAAGTTTTAGAAAACTTAGTTATAAAAATACCTTAGGTTATTTGTTAAAACTATATAAAGTAGATAAATGAGCGTTAAGTCGGCAAAAATATGCGCGATGGGCGCACTATTAAATTGTTATATACCTTTCTAGAATTGGTGTTATCCCCGTCATTTTTGTGACACAATTTACAATTAAAAATTGAAAAATTTACCAGTAGGGGCAATTAGGTGGGTGTATGTTTATTAACAGGAAAAGAAGGGAAATATGTTAAATCCCACATAATTCCTAAATCATTAACTAGGCCTTCTAAACCAGGGAATAAATTTATTCAACCTGCTCAAAATCCAACTAAGAAGCGTTATATTAAAAGAGCCGATAGCTGGTATGACAAATCTATTGTAATTAGAGAAGGCGAAGACTATTTATCAGATATTGACTCTTATGCGATAGATGAATTAAGAGCTCAAGGTTTACTTTGGTCAAGCGATAAAATTAGAGAGCCAGCAACTGACTCGGTAAACGAGCTAACAGTTGTTAGCTTTAATGAACCGGTCAAAATAAGAAAGTACTTTTTAAGCTTGTTGTGGCGTGCTGCCGTTTCATCGTTACCTGAGTTTAAGGATATTATTTTATCTAAAAACCAAATAGAGCTGTTGAGAAAAATTATAGTAGGGGAAATGGAAGATGATTTAAGCCTTTTTCCTACTACTTTAATTCAATTAACAGAAGCAGGCCCTGCACACAATTTAACTCCAATTAAGCAAAGAGTCGGTGCTGACGGCAGAGAAGTCTATCGATTTTATATGAATGGTTTAATTGCTCATGTTCATCTCCATAACCCGAATATGGCTGTTTTAATGAATCCAGTTCCATATGATCACCCTATGTTTGTTGGAACTGAGCGAACTATCGTTATTCAAGTTGAAACGAAACATTCTTTTCAGTTAAATAACTTGAGAAAACATACTAACCAATATTCGCATAAATAAGAGTGTATTGGCGCAATCGGTATATAACAACACGCCCTGAGGTGGACGACTAGTAAAATTTAGCTATTAATTGCAAATTTTAAAAGTGGTGAGCCTCTGCGTTTTAAGGCCGCTAAATACGTCGATTCATCGTAGGGCGTATTCGTTTTCCAACACTTAAATACAATCCTTATCCATTTAAATGCCAGTGATCTAATTATGCTGTTATGCGGCTTACCCTTGGCTTTTTGTTGCTCATAATACGCTTTAGCCCAAAACGAATAACGAATAGAAAAGCCTGCCCATTCCACAAATGTTTGCCTTAAAAAAGTGGGGCAACTATAACGCCAATGAGTCCACATTTTTTGACCACTGCGCTCAATAACAGGCGCTATACCAGCGTACTTTTGAAGCTCTGCAGCATCATTATAACGCGCACGATTACTCCCAAAAGCAACAAGTAAACGTGGGGCGAGTTGTGGACCTGCGCCGGGTAAGCTATCAAATATCTTTTTATCCTGCTGGGCTTTATAAGCCGGTTTTATTGCTTTATCGAGCTTTTCAATGCCCTTTAATAACACTTTAAATTGCGTGATAAGCACTTCAACGAGCATTTGATTAGGTACAATTACTCCTTCGTCCAGAGTTAATGGCATCGCATTTTTAATACTATCTAGTCGTGCATTATTGACCGCGCAATAGTGTGAGTTATGACTCTCAAAAAAGTCGAGTAAAGTCTGTTTTCTTGGTTTTTTAACCGCAGTGAGTGATGGCCACTTTTGAATGAAATCGCAGAATATATACGTGTCTTTTTCTTTAAACCATTCAAGGGCCTGCGGGTAATAATTCTTTAATATCGCCGTTATTTTATTGGATAAATCGACACTGTCTTGCACTAAACTTCGGCGATATTCAACAAGCTGAGATAGCGAACGCATAGCTGCTGACTCGGGCTCAATGACAGAGAGCTTGTCCATGTGTAACTTAAGAATTTCAACTTGCAGAAAGGCATCTGATGGGTCATCTTTTGCGCCACTGGGCGTAAAAGCCTGGCGGTATTTAGCAACAGCACAAGGATTAACGGTGAATAAAGTAAGGTGGTCGTATTTAGCTAATGCATAAATAAGCGGCCCTTTTTTAAGTTCGCAAACAATCGCTATTTTCTGCTCTGGATAACGCTGCTTAATATCCATAGCCCATTCATGCAACGCTTCAGGTGTGTGTTTAATAACGGTGTAATGATATTTATTAGTGCTTGTTGGATGCTCACAAATATCATGTTTTTTATCGGCCCAATCAATGCCAATGAGTACAGCAAAATTATCAACGTTATATACTTTCATTTTATAGCGCCTACGGTTAAAGTTAAGGACGGAATGTGCTTAAATCTCGTTTCTCGCAGGTCTTATAGATAGTCTTGGTCGGCAATCCCTGAGTATGCGTTTTGAAATCGAGGTGCTCTGTTGGCTCGAACGTCTTGTTAAAAACATTAGATGTTTGGCATTCAATATTCGTAACCAACAGAAGCATATTCCACTTAATATAATAGTCAGTTACTTTTAAATTAAGTGACTTGGTCGAACTATAAGTCATTTCAGCAGGACAAAAAACAGTTGGTTTTTGCTCGTGCCTCGCTTATTTTAACTAACTATTTTATTGCCTCTGAATGAGGCGTTACGAACGTCCGCTTCTGGCACATATGCGACTGTCAGATTTGATTAAGTCCCGTTAATTAAATCTGACAGATTAAGTTAAGACTTATTTTGTCAAGCCCCTTCAATCACAATTACGTTAGTTTAATTTTAAAAACTGAGTACCCACGTTTATTTTTAAATTACTCTGAAAAGCTTGCTTTGCACAATCAATATCAACACCATCTATTTCTTCGGCCGCTTGTTCTGGGGTATTTATCCATCCTCGTAACCTACCAAATTCGACATTAAGGCGCGCTATAAAGCCCTGATTAATTTTGCGGTGTATATTACCGTTTTGATATGCCCGAGCAGTGAATAATACAACTTTCTTTTGAGCAGTGTGATCGAAGTAATGGAATGTTCTAAGCTTACCTGGTTCCCACTCTTCAACGGTACTTGCTCGCTCTTGGCCTAGCGTATCAAAGCCCAAGTTGTGTGCAATAGTAATTAGATCATCTATTTTGTTTGCAGAACTTTTTGAGAGCCCATTTATTCTATCAAATGAATAGCCGCCAAAATTGCCATAATTACTTGTAATTATTCGGTAGTCCAATGCAAATCTATCTAACCCGGATGGTTTTCTATTATAAAGCCATTCAGAGCGCCCAAATGTTCGTTGATTTGATTTATACAAAGTAATGTTAGACTCGCCAATTAAACTCTCATAAACAGATACTAATTGTGAGTCTATGTATTTATTCACGTTTTTTACTGCCCATTCAGCTATGGCATAAGCATTTTCTTTCGTGAAGTCAACGTTAACATTCTTCATCAACAAGGTTTGCATCTCTTCTCGAGTGCTAGTACATAACTTATCAGTTATTGGAGTAAAGCGATTAAATAGCTCTTTCCAGTATTTGTTTTTTAAAGATTTAATACGAAGTTTAATAGCAGCATAAATAGAGTCGATCGAAACGTTAAGCTCATCTAAAATACTTCCATCTACATGTTCTAAGCCTTTATAAGTGATAATAAGCTTTTCTAAACTGGCATCATAGTGGCTTACCAATGTACTTATTAGGTCGCCACCAGCTATTATTTCAAATTTATCAGGTTGCACATTCTGATGGAGCGAGTCTGCTTTTCTTGCAGCACTACCTTGTGCATCTATATCGAAGTTATCTGAAAACCATGCTGCAAAAGGGTCTACATCAACGGTGGCTCTATCCCATCGTCGCGAAGCACATTTAGATAAGCTTATATGAATGACGTCTACGGTGCATCGTGCTGGCCGATCTGCAGAACGATAGTCAGAGTTGCCTATTACCGTGAAAGTTGCTTTACGGCGAGCTAATGCGTCTTTTATAGCTTGGTTATTACTCCAGCGTGTAGGCAAAATTAAATATACGTCCGGTGCTAGAGATTCCGCGATAATTTTTGAGGCAAACTCAGAGTACTGGGTAAATGGTGGGTTGCAAAATATAACTGATGTTTCAATATCTATAAGCGTCTGGGCCATGAAATCAGTGCCAACAATCATAATATCAGCGGGTAAAGCTCGAATTAGAGGCAATGATTTTTCAATTGCATACTTTTCACCGTATTCATGTGCGATTGCATTAAGCACACGACCATCACCAACACCAATATCTAGCACAGAATAGGGCTTGTCGTAGCCTAACAAGTCGATGTGTTTTTTTATTAATGCAATGTCTGAATCTAATGTTGGATAAAATTCAAAATCACCAAATTCTCTTACTTCTTCAATAAGTTTAGCTATACCCATTTTTTGTGCCTTTGATTTGTTTCAATACGAACACAATACAAAGAACGAGAATTCACGCTACCGAATGGGTTTATACACTTTTATGAATTTGTTGCGTTTGGGAATATGCAATAGCGGCATTTATATGCTCACATTTTAAATTCGCGCATGAACAGGAAAGGGGATTTAAATTGATAGCATATAATTTAGAGTTTTGTATAACGCTAAATCCAACTCCTTTGTAGTAATGAACCGCAGTTATTTCATTTAATCGCTGTTCATTTATATCTACGACGTTGGACGGGTTATTATTGCCTTTGTTGCTATCAATAACACTATCAAGCTGCTCTCTTTTAGTATTAACTTGATTATCTGCAAGGCTAGTTCCCTCTAATGCATCCTGACTAAGCTTGTCGGCATGACTATTGTTAATTCTCTTGATCCAACATAATTCAATAAACTCTAACTCATAACATAGCTTCATAGCCCGCTTATTAAGGATGCGTAAGGCAGCGTCATTACAATTCCATACTCCATTTAGCTGATTAATCACTAACTTTGAATCGCCATACACTGTGGCTTTACGGATGCCAAGCTCAATTGCTTTCTCTAAAGCATATATAAGCGCACTGTATTCCGCTTGGTTGTTAGTACCGTGCCCATTAAATATTGAAACCTCGGCGACCACATTGTTTTGCCCATCAAATATAACTGCCCCACATCCGGTAGGACCAGGATTAGGATTACATGCCCCATCGAAAAATATTTTATGCATAAATTCCCCCTTAATTTATATGCACAATATCAATATTCGATTTTTAGGCTACCACTTGAAATAAAATTATTTAGAAAGGGGGTTTTGGGTATCTCTATCTTTTGAGATTAGTTAACTGAACACGGATAATTGATTTCATAGACATAAATCATAACTAGGAAAAATGATGTTTAAAGTGATCATAACGGCAGGGGTTTTATTATTAACTGCAATGACAGCTAACCCAGCCAATGCGACAGATTTCAAAGAAGGGCTTCACTACGATACATACGCATCTTCAAAATTAACAGGTAAGCCTACATTTATCGAATATCTGAGTTTCTTTTGCCCAGCCTGTGAAAATCTAAACACGTTTCAAGATGAGATTTACCGTTCTGTGCCAAAGGGTGTGATCAAGAGAAGGGTGAGTGTCGATATTATATCAAAAACCAGTCCAGATGGTTTTTTAGCCTTATCTAAAGTCATGGCTGTTAGTGATGAGCTTTATCCCGAGATTGGTAATTCATTAGTCGATTTAATATTTGTGGCCATACACAAAGAGAAAGTGACAATTACACCATCGTTAGTGGAGAAGTTAATCAAGGTTGTGGATGAAAAGTATGAAGCAGATATTTGGGCGCTATATAACAACCCGAAAACAAACGAAGTGGCTAAATTCACTCTTGGAAATCAAAGGTTGATGTCATCGAGAGGTATGCTGAGTACAGTTCCACGCATCATTATAAACGGTCGTCATGTTGTTAAATTTGATGGTTTGGATAAGAGTGATTTTTTTAAAGAGCTTCATGAATTAACTAAATATTTGGTAAATAAGGACTATGGTAATGATGAACATAACAACTAATTTAGAAGATGTAGAATTTATTGAGAATCAAATTATAAGTGATCCTGCAGCAAGCTATTGGCTTAAGGAACAAATTAAAGAAAGTTCAAATCGCGACATATTAGATGTTTTAAACGACGTTGATATTTTGCGTTCTATATTAGCTTTACGTCACGAGGCCATAAAGACGGCAAGGGGTTAAAAACACTTGCAAATCAACGCCTTATGTCCGATACTGCCTAGTATTGGACATAAGGCGTTGTTTTTAATCAACTTTATTGTTTTACTATTATATTGCCAGCCTCAAGTTCATCCAATTACAGATATTCTATTACCAATAAACTTACCCATATCGCACAAAGTGTCCGTCTAAATGAGCTTATTTGGTAATATCCATTACTGAAACCAAAAAAGTTGAGTTATAATAAAATAATATATATGCCATATATGGTATAAAAATTAAATTATAATATAGAAATTCAAAAATAATTCATGCAATTAATTGTTTTATTTATCAACAAACTCAATGGCTTGTTGAGCTTAATTTGTTAGGAAACAGATTTAAATTTCGACCTATACGTAAAATTATGCATTACAATTATAAGTGCTTGTAAAAGGATTTTTGAGCCTAAAAACCAAAATAAAATATGGAAATTATCTGAGCATGCTTACAAAAAAGTTTACCTATTTATTAAAAGAACTAAAACAACCTCATAGTTCAAGTCTCTACATCGCGTATGCTGACACTTTAAAGCAATTCGATTTTGATAAGCAAGATGCTCCCCACCAGCAGTGGATAGAAGCATGGCTTGAGAGCACACCTATTAAATCAATAGAGCTTACAAACCAAGGCATTTATGTTGGAATTACTATTAGAGAAAAGATTTTAGAAAAGTTTTCATTTATTTTAATAGATGCCTTAAAAATCGAAAATACCGCTACTTTACCTGCCGCACAAAATGATATAGAAAAAATAACTGAATTAGAAATAGAAGCATGGTTGGAATACGATTCAGATTGGATGATAACCTTGCTGACAGCAATATTTTGCAAAAACATGGGGATAGACAGTAAATATATAGATCCATACTTAAATGGGCGCCTCTCTATTTATGCAGACTCTTTCAATGAAAGGCTTTCGCTTGCCACAATAGCGATTGAATTTATAGAAAGTGGAGAAATGCCTATTAGTGATTATGAAAAAATCTTGGATTTCTTTGGGGCATTTTTTATATTGGCATTCTGTGAAGATGACGTACTTAAACAAAGAGTTTTGAACACTATAGGTGATATTTGAGCCCTATCACCCTATTTGTAACTCTTGTTTTGGTTAATTTTATTCTAAGATTAAAAATTAGGTCTACTTCATCTTCATGGTTACTCAAGCTTATATTTACACTTGGCGTACCTTTGCACGAAGCTGCACATTACATTTTTGCAAAAACCCTACTTTTAAAAGTCACAAAGACGCAATTTTTACCAAACTTCAAAGATAAAAATAAAATGGGGTTTGTTCAATTCATACCACACAGAGGACTTTTGGGCGCTCTTACCAATATGTTGGTAGGCATCGCCCCCCTGCTTCTTGGTTTCGCTATACTTGTCATTCTATATAACCAGGAGAAAAGCACTGATACAAATGCACTAAGTTATCTAGGTATTGGCTTAACAACTGTGGTTGTTATGCAAAGCATGATCCCATCATGGCAGGATATAAAGATAGCGCTAAAGGGCCTTTGTATCACGCTCGGTTTGCTCGTTGTAACTTCCCTTGCGTTCCCAGTAAGGTGGGAAAATATCATCTCTTATGAACTGTCTGCCCTACTAGAAGTGGTGTCACCGCACCTTATGGTATTAACCCTATATCAAGTAACAGCAGTTTTAGTCTTAACTGTTCTCAAAACTAGAAATTAAATAAGCACTGAATTAGGCTGACTGTTTACTGGCAGCTAGCTTAGTAGTTTTATCTAAATCTTTTATAAAAGACTTCCAAATACCAGTATATTCTAAGACTGAAGATTGCTTACTCAATGAGTTAACCATTTTTACTGTCAAAGTAATTAAATCATCTTCGGCAAATTGTAACCATAAGCACTGTTCCTGTTGCATTATTTTGTTCGGATGATCAGAAAATGCCAACCATAATAAAATGCTGATACCATAATCTGCGTCAGTGAGTTCTATATTTTCAAAAGGCCGCATGGCTGAAGAATAATAGCTATTAAGTAGCATCTTCTTAATTGCAATTACTTCTTTTGTTGAGCCTGTTGGATTTTTGATAATCTGAAGGCATAAATTCCTATATAAAGGAGTGTTTATAGTGTTCAAAGCGCTATCTATATAAGCTTTCATATGTTGCTCAACTCTTTTTGTGTTGGCTCAATAATCTCTGAGCTTTTAAAATCTACGTCGCTAAATCGTTCAAGCAAGTATGGCTTACCGTTACCCTCAATAGCCCAAACATCTTCCCCACTTACAACAAAAGCAAGTTTATAGCTTTTGCTTTCAAATTGCAGATGCCTTGCTTCACTTGCCAAGATTACTGGGTTACCGGAACACGTTTTCATATTTGAAAATAAGTCTTCAACATCAGCGCTTATTTGTCTCGATATTAAAGTACCTGTGAGCGGCATTTGAGCACCACCTACAGACAGCCCGCTTTTAGAAAATTTATATTCTAATAACCCATGAATTTTAATTTTTCCCTCACATTTAGCCGGGTTATATACCCAGTGGCCACTGAGTTTTTCAAAGTCGTTATCGTGAACATTTACAAAGGTTAGACCAGGTGCTTCTTTCTCATCAGAAAATAGAGAGTCGCAGCCAGCTATACATATCGATAACACGGCTGCAAGTAAGATTCGTTTATTCATATTGAGACCTCTTCATTAAAAACACTATGTTATCCATACTTTATGAAGCCCGCAAAAGTTAGAGAGTGCAAATAGGTGCCCTCTAAATTTTTGAAGCTATAAATATGCAGGGTAAAATAACCTAATTAACAATCAACAAACAAACGAATGGAAAAGACAAAAGATTTACTCAACCAATTAGTTGTAGGGAATATCCAATTTCAAGATTTTCTTAATTTGGAGAGTGAGCTTGCTGAATTAATGCAAAAAAGTAGTTACTCGAAACCAGTTCTTCACGAAGATACACCGCTGTCAATTTTATGCATGAACCTATATCAAGCAATAAAGGCTGCAAATAGAAAACAGAGTGCGAGCGTGAAGATTTCGAGCTTTTACAGTAACCCGCTTTGTAAATACTGGCTTAGTAAAGCCCAGTTAGCTTTGCAGAACGGTAGCTAGGTTATTGGATTGTGGTTTAATAATGGGAAGGAGAATTTACATGACAAAATTTGAAATTTATTCCAAGTGCCCTGCTTTGTATTTGCCATCTAAGGTAGAAGATTACACCTATGTAATTGATAATTTTTCTAATCTAAAAACGTGTATAGGCCATGAAATAATAGTTTATGGCTTAGTGAGTAAGAAAGGCGAGCACACATCACAAAGAGGTGTGCCATACACTAGTTACCTCTTAACAGATTCTGACGATTCTGCTTCTTTCGTATTGTTTGGTGATGAAAACTCCCGCGTTAAAGAAGAAAATAAACCAATGCATATCAAGGGTGTAATCGAGCTTGTAAATGGTAAGTATCAAATCAATAAAGCCTCAATTATTGATGATGAAAAGGCTGGTAAAATTGTACCTGTATACGATGGAATTAAAGGTAAGCTAATAAAGGCAGACGCAAATAGATCACTACAGAGCAATATAGGTGAAAGCGAAATTAAAAAAGGCAAAGACCAAATATACTTAGAGTTAGAGCGTTTGTTTGGCAAATCTGTTGAAAGCGTATTAGTTGAATTAGGGTTTGCAGGTACGATGTCAGTCAATAACCTATTATATAAAGCTCACAATCCTAAATTAGTACATGAATTTTATAAATCAATTGAGATGTTAAAGCGACTAAGTACCGCATTAATGGCCGGGGCTATATTAAAAGAACGAAAATGCGTGCCGACTACCACGCTTCAGGTAACCACCAAAATTGATGAAAAATTACTTACCAAATATATACCGTTCACACTAACCGGTGAACAGTTCTATGTTGCTAGCCAAATCATAGATCGTTTGTGTAATGGGCCTACTGCGCTTGATGGCCTACTAATAGGAGATGTTGGGACAGGTAAAACGGTTATAATGGCAATGTTGGCTAGACAGGTTGTACTTTCACAGACTAACAGCAAAGTAATATTCCTCGCCCCTAATGTCTCATTGTGTGAACAACTAAGAAAAGAAGTTTGCGCGATGATACCTGAAGTTCAAAGCGCGTTAATATGCGCAGGTAATAACTCATACGCTAATGAAGCGCGTTTGATATTTGGTACCACAGCCCTACTATTCAAGGAATTTAATGATGTTGAACTCCTCATAATAGATGAGCAACAGCAATTATCAGTAGAGCAGCGACGCCAAATAAAGTCCACACACTATCTTGAAGCGTCAGCTACACCGATACCAAGAACACTGGCGCTTACAAAATACAGCAGTGACAATGTTTTTTATCTCAAGCAGCAGCATTTACCGAAAGAAATATACACACGAATAGTACATAAAGAGCAAGGCTCTGACCTTATGCGCTCAATCCATGAAACTTTATCTTATGGGTGTAAAGTCTTAATTGTTTGCCCAAAGCGAGATAGCGAAGGGAGTAGCAATAAAATGATTGATGCTGAGTCGTTAGCGAGCAGTCTCAATTCACACTTTCCCGGCTTGGTGCGTGTATATCACTCGGCGCTTGATGATGAGGAATGCGAAATTGTACTTAATGAGTTTAAGACACATATACCAATAATGGTTTCAACGTCAAAAATACAAGTAGGGTTAACCATACCTGATTTGCGCCACTGTATAGTTTATGGTGCAGAACGCTTTGGCCTTACTACTCTACATCAAATACGGGGTCGATTAGCGCGCACACAACCGCAAAGCGGAAGTAATTGGGGGAAGTTTGACTTATTTTTACCTAATAAGCCCTCTGAATCCACTGAATTTAGATTGAATGTATTAACGCAGAGCAGTGATGGTTTTTATATCTCTGAAAAAGATCTCGAAATACGTGGAGCTGGAGAGTTATTGAGTGGCGGTAAAAAACAACATGGCTCTACAGACTCATTAATTAAAAATATAAGTATAGACTTAGGAAGATTAGCTTCTGCAATTGAATATTTTGAAGCTAAGGGAGAAAAAATACTCCAATCCACCAGCCCTGTTAAAATTCATGAATTAGCTTGAAAGCTTGAGTTGGCATTAATTGTAAAGTTAATGCCAGTAGTTGAGAGTCGTTAGAGGAATACGAAATAGCGTTTATGCAGCAACGTTCACAAGAATAGGATTTTTAGATAGTTTTGATTTTAACCTATGCAACCTTACTCGGTCGCGCATTCCAATTTTTCGTAGAGCGAAATCATGGATTGTAAAATCAATTACTTTAATACTGGTTAAGCTTGGTAGTGCAGGGATAATTGAACGAGAAGCACCCTGCCTGTAAATTGAATTAGGATTTAAACTAATCGGCAGTGGTTTTGTTCCTAGGTCTATGAAATCACCTTCCCATTCTATTACTAACTCTGCCCCCCGCCCGATTATCCTTTGGTTTGGGCATACAGGATAGCCTTCAATGAAACCATAAATGCCAACCCCACCATATATAGAATCTTGATGAAGATTGAACTGTCCGTTTTTTAAAATTGATATAAGTGATTTTGGAGAACATACATGATTGAATTGAATCAAACTAAAATCTGCCTTTTACAGGAGAATTAAGCCGCAATAATTATTCATTTTGCGGCACTAAAATTATTGTTGTCTTTGTTGTGCTTTAACAGGAAATTTACTACAAGCAATCATATCCTGACACATACGATTTATATTTCTCAAAATTATATCCGACCCTAAGCCAGCGAAATTTGAAGTATATTGAGCCAGCATAAAATGCCCAATATTTAAGGTTGTAGGCCAATCCATTTTGACAGCCATAGAGCCTCCTTTATGGAATACGCTAGCAAATAAACCATCTTCTTGGCGCTCGAAATTAAACCCTTTGTCTTTATTTTGACCGTGGTTCATAAACTGGCAACTAGTCGTGATACCAAGGAAAACAGCGATAACAACAGGTAGTTCTGTAAGCATGATTTGGACACTAAGCTTTTTACTCCAGTCGTAACGCTTGTCACTATGGTCATTTGGGTTAATGCGAACAGCCCCTTCAATCATAATCGTGTCAAAGCTAAAATTTCTACCTTGGCTTTTTCTAGTTTCACTTAACTTAAATTGCAATGCCGCACGTTTAGAGTAAACGGGGAACATTGTGTAATCTCTTTCGTTTTCACTGTCATTTTGAGGAACTTGTTCTTGATATTGCTGATTATTCGTCAGCCCCATAGCTGTCCCTTGCTGAGCTTGTATGTCGTTTTGAGCATAACCATTTACTTGCGAATGTGGCCTGGCTCTATGTAGTGGATTGTTAGGTTGCTCAGTTGCATGGTCAGAGGCAGGCGCTTGCCCGTTATTATAAGAACTTTGCTGTCTATTAGAGCCATTGTTAAATGAGTTCTGCCTTGGTGAATTTTGAAAAGGGTCTGCTTGCATTGGTCACTCCTAAATACATTAGTTATCTTGTATGTATTTATATCAAATTTGTAAAAGCACGCTACTGACTAAATTCGCCTAGATCTACTTTTTACTCTGTTACTGAATAAAACTCAAAACTTAGAGGTGCCCTTTTGGGGTGCTCTAATATTTCGGTAGTTGGTTTAATTTTAATATCATGATGTAAATTTGGGGATTTTAGGAAAAATCATGAAATCAGAAAGTAAGTTAATATGTAGGTTTCTATTTGGCATCTGTGCATTAATATCCGCAACATCGGCTAATGCAGATATTGTTCAATATTCATTTAAGCATTCGCAGACCGGTTCAGACACAATAATGGGTTCACCAGGCTCCACTGAGTATCTTAGTGTTAAGAATACACTTGCGGTATATTCTTCAGCAGGCTTAGATCGAAAAATAAAAATTAAGATTGTTAACAGTACTGGGTCTACTGTTTCATGGAAAGAAACTGGAATTATAAGTGCATCAGATAGATTTAATGTTGGTGAAAAAAGTTACTACGGTGATACCGTTATACTTGCAGCTCCTTCGGATGGTCGTTATAGCGTTGTTCAAGAGATTCTAACTAAAGATAACCAAATAGTAGAAACTTTTAGTAAAGAAATTATCATAGACACGCTAGCTCCAACCAGTAGTCCTAAATTGAGATCTAATTCACATGGCTATTCAAATGACACCACATCGGATGTTTGGAAGATGGGTATTGCTGGTAGCTCAGACCATTATGTGTTTTTAGATGACATTGAAGATGATATTGGTGTTCAAAAAATAACTATTCGAACCCTTAGACAAGATGGAAGTGAATATAAGTCAGCAACACTCGGATATAATATAACCACTAAAACTATTCAATATAATTACCATGATCTTTTTCCTGTATCTAATTTGGATGAGCTGTTTAATGTCAAAGTCGATATATATGATTTAGCGGGAAATATTAATACAGTTTCTCAGCCAGTTTATTATGATAACTATGCCGGCGCTCCATCAGAACCGTATGCAGTTTACGATCCTGATTCTAAGACAAGCATCGTACCGGGTACTACAGGTTATGTACCTTATGTTGCAGGTATGGGTGTTAAGACGAATCCAATCAAGATAATTTACCGACTTGATAAGAATAATTGGTATTCTTTTAATGAAGCTGGTCTAAAAATTTCAAGCCGTTTTGGTGGCGCCGGTCTTATATATTCCGACGAAAAATATGCATATATTACTTTCACATCTCCTATAAATTCCTTTAATCAAAATGACGTTAAATGGGTAAATTTCGGGTCATGGGCTGGAGGGAGCATACAGTATGATTTGGTATTGGAACCAGGCGTTCCTGAAACTCCAGAATTCGGCGCTGATGCACAATTCTATTATTCTGATATTGGCTGGGATACTTGGAGGAAATATTATATTTATAACGATCGCCTTCCTATTTCGATTCCTAAATTGAAGGTAAATGTATCCCCCAGAACGTTTGAACAAACTGTTGAGTTTAAAGGGTTCAAATGTATAGTTCCTACAGGTGGATCATCTTGTATTATTACATTTTCAGCTCCATTAGAATTAAAAAAAGGGACTACTGGATATATTCATAATGAGATTAATATATATAACGCTGAAAAAACACTTTACGCGCAAAGAAGGTGGGCAGAAGTAGAATGGAATGATGCGTACTACCCAGAAATTAGTACAACTTACGATGAAAGTTCGACAAAACTAACTGCTGAAATTTACCAACAAGGGCAAGGCAGCTATTTTGGTAGGCTTACGTTAAGTAATGTATGGATTGAAGACAAGGCGGGTTCTGTATTTGACGTACCTATAAAAAGAATAAGTTCGAATGGGGGCTATTATGTTTACCAGTGGGAATTGAAAAACCTACCTGAAGGCTCGCACGATATAGTTGTTGCCGCAAAAGAAAATCATGGACCTATATCAAAAGAATTAGCTGTAACTTTTAGTTCAGATAGAACTGCACCAATAGTTGAAATTAATTTTAGTAATAATAGTTCCACAATTCCTAGCCTCGATAATGTTGTAATCACTGCATACGATAATCAATCGGACATAAAATTTACTGATATACAACTTCTGGGTGGGCCTGCAAATGAAAACGTATATCTTGCTAGCTCTTCATTGGGCTCAGATAAGTATGGTCTTCTATATCCAGTTCTGTTTCCCTCAGAAAATACAGCAGGTAATTATAAACTTAGAGTAAGTGTTACAGATACCCAAGAAAATACAACCACGGTAGAAGAAAGCTTTTTTTATGATCCTCCACGTGTATCACTCATTGATGGTAGTTCGTCAATTGTTTTACCAAGTATTAGTCAAAACCTGTTACGCCCTTCAGGTGCTAAACCTATTCAATCAAAAGAGTTAACGGTTAAAGATGGTAATGTGCTTAGTGGTTCTTATCCTATTTTTGCTACATTAAGGAGTGATGCTGTAGGCAGTGTAGTTATACAAGGTGTTACCTTAAATCCAGGTGACACTAAAAATATTACTAACAGCTACAACTTTTCGAACGCTGGTGGAAAGTATAATCTTGATTTTTATCCTGCAGATGTTTCAAATAATGCAAAGGGTAGCCTACTTATAGGCACAACAGCCCCTAATGCTCCCGTTTTAGTATTTGCCTACGAATTTAAAAACCTAGAGACAAAACGAGAGGTAATGACTGAACCATTTGCGGTAATCGAAGAGATGACCTCGGATGTTTCTTTGTCTGAAGTAAGTCAGTTTTGTAAATCATTAACACATGATGTTGAAGCAGCGAAAAAAAGCGATCCTTACAATTCAGCTGTGTGTTTAGTGACACATGTTATAAGTGCCGTAAATAAAAAAGAAGTAACGAAAAGCGGTAAAGTTTCGTTTAGTGGATATATGGACTCCCTATCGTATGAAAACCTAAAAGTACGAATTAGCACTTATTCAGGCTCAAATAATTACACTTTGGGCGAATACACTTATGAAATACACCCGAAAACCCCAGATGGAACGATTAAGTCATCACTAAATATTGATACGTCAAGAGTCTTACATAAAATCGAACTTACTGAGTTTACGGCCACATTCGATAACTTTACAGGCTGTTCGATTACTGGAGATAAAGGTATAGCCATGGATTATGCCTTTGATAAAACGGCGAGCAATGGTGAAACTAAGTGTTACCTTGAATGGATAAAACTACCGATTGGCATAGCAAAAGTCGGAAGTAGTGTTACAGCAAAAGGGTATGCTGACGTTGTAGGCGCTAATACAACCTCATGGAGACTATCAATTTTCCATGATGGTGATCAAAGCTTAGTATTGTCTTCAGGGTCGGTAGTAAGCAACGTGGTCATTCCAGAGAGCCCTAAATTACTCGAAACCACTTTAAGCTATAGCAACGGTAGGCAGACTAAAGGTATTGCGCATTTACTTAGAGATAGCAACGCAAAAGTTAAGAGCATCCAATTCGAAGTAGAACCTAGAGACTTTGTTCAAGTAATAAAACTAAATGGACTTACTTGTAATGTACCAATTGGTATTAATGAATGTCGTATCGCACTTGATATTGGACCTTTAGGTGAACAAGAAACTATCATTACTGGAATGATCCCATTAAATACGCTAATTGATTCAATAATTCCATATTTTACGTCATTAAATGAAGGTAGTTTCGTCCATAAGCTAGATTGGGATTACACGCCACCTAAACTAGTGAAGGTGGCGATAAACAATAAAAGAGACGGCACAGTGCTAGTTGAAGATGTTGATGGGACTGAAATAAAACTAAATGAAGATGAAGTTGCACTAATATTATTCAGTCCATTCACTGATTTAAAAGATGAAGAAACATGGAAATTAGCTAATTCAAGCTTATACATTGCTTCTAATGAAGATATAACGTTTGAACAGTCAGTGTTTATTGATAGAAATCATTTCTTCTTTATTCACGATAAAATTAACTTAAATGATGAAAATAAAATTTTAGCAGACGATATTCAAGTCTATGGTAATTATATTGTTTACCGCTATAGTTTTAAATCTCTACCAGATGGTGCGTTTACCTTTGATGCTGATTTGCGTGACGAATTTACAAATGGCCAAGATTATAAGCACGACACCTTTGTAATGCAAAGAACAGCACCAGAAATTCAGTTAAGTCATCTACGTGATAAAGCGAGAATGATAGACGGTGTTTACTTTGCTACAGACTTTGGGGCTGTTACAAATCCGGGCTGGGATAGTAAAAATACGATAATTGAAGCAACGTTTGGCGGCGAAAACCTAACCTTAGTCGATGACCCTGCTGATCCACGAACTTATGTTAAATTTTTTACTGGTGACTTAGACACATTAACTCCCGGTAAATTATATCCCCTTATCATTAAAGCTAAGGATACAGCAGGAAATATAGGTGTATTTAACCAAGAGTTGACCTATGCACCATCTTTTTTCAACATCAAATCTAGTACAGCTACAACAGAGTTATACCAACATGTTCAGCGTGGTACTGCGTATGTATCTCAAAGCAGATACCTTTGTAACTATGTCGCTTCACAGGAGCTGGCAAGAGAGATCTCACGAGAAGCCCGTAAAGGATGCTACGTTAAAATTGATTCACTTCCTGATGGGATGAGCACAATTTGGCAAGGTTGGGCTCTTAAAGTAACTGGCTCTATTAATAAATTATCTGATAACGAAATAGAATACAGCGCCTATGTCGTTAATCCAGATGGTCAAGAAGTTAGAGTAAGTCATGAAACCTTTTCTTACGATATAAAACCTGCAGAGACAATGACCTTTGAAATGTCACCAATAATCAAGCTAGACGATAGCGTTTACGGGGTCATACCTGAAAATCCAGTTCTAGCTAGATATACGTTGGAAAATGTATCCGGCGAAATAAATATAAACGTTACGCGAGGTGAATATTCTAATAGTGAATTTATGGCTCAACGTAGTCATAAGCCCATTTATGAATTATTAGGTGTAATACGTGATGATGATGCTAACAAGCGTAACGTATTTGATAGATACCCATTTAAAGTTGAGGCTGCATACAACTTATCCCCTCAACACAACGCGGGAACATACGGTGAAGTGATTGTTTTACCTTCACGCAGAGTGGCTTTAAATTTAACGATGGAAAGTAACGACTTAATTTTAAGTACCGATGATGTAAAAGTAACGGCTCATATTGGTGCATGGAACTGGCAAGAAAAGCAAAGTGACTATGAAGTTTTATCGATGGGTGAATGGGATGTTTACCTCGCATATAAAGACAATAAAGGGAAAGAACAACGTATATCAGATGTAAAAACCAATTCAGCAAATGGACAGGTTATTTTCAATTTAAGTATTGAGGATATATTTAGAAAAAGTAGCGGTTTTTATGCAGTAGCGGAAGTTAAATCGCCTCACCCGGAATACACAAAAAAATTAACATCTACACCGATATTTATGCGTATTGTGCTAGGCACAGGTGTAAGTGGTGAGCTGGCGAGTAATCAAGTGCGTGGGAAAGTGCCGTTTACTACATTAGTTCGCTATGACTATGATTCAATAGAAGATATGGTTGCTGGTAATGATGCGGTGTGGCTTAAATCTAAAGACAATAAAAACTGGGAGACTATGGATGAATATAGTGGCAGAAGCGCAATACCGTTTTTTATGGGTGAAGCGGGTGATTACTATGTTAAAGCAAAAATCACGAACAAAAATACAAATGAGTCAACGACTACGCAAGCACTTAAAATAAGCGGTTATGATAAAGCTAGCCTTGTAATCAGTGGACCTTCACAGGTTTATGATGGACAAGATATGAAATTAAAAATGCTTGATTATGTAAAAGAGTTAACTGATTACGACGGCATAGCTCAATGGTCTCGTGATAATGGTGCTACGTGGATTGATGGCTCTCCACAGCAAATATTAGTAGCAACCGGCGAGCAAGAAATAATTTTAGGGCGTTTTAAATACCATACGTCTACTGCTGGTGCGGGTGATGATGCATGGGCACTTTCACGTTTTTACGTAAGGCCTGTCGGACCAAGAACCGTTATGGCTCAAATCAAAGCAACACATCTCGTTGAGTTAGGCGTTCCTATTAAAGTAGAAGCGCAAGTTTTAAATCTAAATGGGGGGGTTGATTTACCCATAGTTTATCAATGGTCTAAACCAAATGGGGAAACGAGCGATGAAGTCATATTTGACTACACACCTGTAGAGAGCGACTTAGATGCTCAAGGCCGGTTAAACTTCAAATTAAGTGCGTGGGTAAAAGGATATAAGTCTGAAACATTTAGAGAAACACAGCGTAATTTAGAAACGTGGAAATATGTTTTTCCTGAAATGAATATAGCTGTAAGAAGTAATATATTGGTCGCACCAGCTACCATTACGGGCATGATAGAGGTTCAACGTAAATTTATGCCTGGTATTACATATGATTATGAATGGATACAAGAAGATGGCATAGAAGCAAGAACACCAACTAGAATTTATAGTGAGATAACCCTTAAAGATGCAGGCGTTCATGAGCTAAAAGCAAAAGTGACTGACAGCCGTGGGATGAGTCGTATATTGAGTAAATATGTTGATGTAATTGAGCCAGATGAAACGAAAGGTACTTTTATCCATTTTCCGTCGAACCGATATAGTCGCGCTCCATTAGGCCTTGTAACTAGAGCCCAAATGACAGGAGGCCATCCAAAGGACTATATAATAGATTACAAATGGTTCGTGAATGGGGTTGAACAAGAAACGCTACAATCGCGTAGTCCAATGTTCCGCTTTGAAATTGAAAATCCGGGCAGTTATGAGATAAAAGCAGTTACAACGAGTCAATATGGCCAAGTAACTGAGGTTATCGAAAATTATACAGTTAACGCTAATTCATTACCTGAGTGTGTCAGTGATCAACTTGTTCGTTCTGGAACAATCCGTATTACTGCTAACTGTAAAGACAATGATGGTTACGTGATAGGTTACGACTGGTGGTTTAATGGCGAGTATGTAGGCCGTGGCGCCGCATCTACTCAGTTACGATTCAGTGAATATCCAAGCATGACAGTCAACTATGAAGCAATTGATGATGCTGGTGGACGTACAAAAGGTTCATTTAGCTGGTAGTTAAGAAAAAAACCATAGCCCCATCTAATGCAATATTAGATGGGGCTTTTTTCGTTTTTAACCCCTCTTAATTTCATTCAGAAAATTACAGCACCTATATTGGTACTCTCTATTTTTTAACCTTTCAATTTTCATGCTTGATAATAGAGAAAATTATCAAGGGCGACCCAAATGAAAAAGCATGTTTCAGCAATTTTTGTTGCAGTTTCATTCATATTTTATTTTATATATTTTTCTTCTCGGTACACGCTGGCTTACCCGCCGGGGCAGAGTGCGTGCCTTAACGCGTCTTTTTTCTTAATAGATAAGTGGGATATAGACATTGAACAAGGCGATTTAGCTTATTTTGAAATGAATGTTGAAAATCAATTCTACCCAACGGGTTTACGTTGGATCAAAAAAGTTGCAGCTATGCCTAATAGCGTCGTGTCAGTCGAGGAAAATAAAGTTGTGGTAGACAATTTAACAGAGTTTTCTTTGTCACTAAGACACATCATAACCGCATTAAATTTAGCTGATAACAGTATTGGCGAAATTGAAGATTATACAAAAGTAATTCAACTTGAAAATGATGAAGTATTCATGATTGGCGAGACTATTAACAGTTTTGACGGGCGCTTTTGGGGGCCTCTTAAGAAAGAACAAATTAAAGGAACAGCTTATGCGATTTTCTAAATTAATGACTTTAATCGTTGTCTTATCATGTGGCGCTCACGCACAAACTGCAGAAGAATATGCAGCAAAGGTAAAGCAAGATGCTGCCAATGCAGTCAAATCTATTGATCTGAATAATTCCCCGTTTGAAATTCCTGAAAGTATGAAGGAGAAATTTAGACAAGCTGCTCAGAATAAAGGTGATTTCGCTCTGCCAGATAGCAGCAATAGTTCAATGCACGAGATGACCCCAGCGCAACGTGAACAAATGAAAGTAGCGATTGATAATGTTAAAGCTAAAACAGAAGAAATGAAGGCAAAAGGCTGGTTAGACGCTTTTGATAAAGAAACGGTTAACAAGCAAGTTGAACAATATCGAGCCTCTGCGCAAATGCTTAGTGAGCAATCCACCAGCTCTCTTGAGCGTGCGTTACATGAGCATGCAGGACTAACAAAGGAACAAGCTAGCCACTTTAATGCAAGTGCTGATACTCCAAAATCACGCCAAAATGAAGCCAATGAAAAAGCTATATTTATTAGTTTTTCAATGGACAGAGAAACAATAAAAAATATTATCTACTTAGCCAAAAAGGAAGGGGCTGAGGTCTATGTAAATGGGTTACACCCACAACATAAAATGGTTAATGAAACGATGATGTTACTGCGCGAAATTGTGCAAGGCATTGAAGAACCCCCTATTGTGCGCTTTAACCCAACAGCCTTTAAAAAGTACGATGTAAATTCAGTTCCTACGATTCTTTATCGTGAACTTGATAGATATATCATTGCCTCGGGTGTGACCAGCTTTGATTGGTTAGAAACGGAATATAAAAATCAAAATGAAAGCGTAAATTACGGTGTAACAGGTCCTGTTAGCCAAGTTATAGAAAAAAGCATTATTGATGAAATGAAAGAGCGCATGGCTAATTATGATTGGAAAGCTCAGCGTAAGCGCACAATTGATAGTTTTTGGTCACAACAAGATTATACCCCACTCCCTAGAGCCACCAGCACCGAAGAATGGTTAATTGATCCAACAATATCTGCATCAAAAGATATAAGCACACCGCGTGGCGAACTGATTGCTAAGCAAGGCTCAGTAATGAACCCACTTAAAGGACATGGTGTTGGCTTTACGACAGTTATATTTAATGCAACTGATATTAAGCAAGTTGAATGGGTGTCGAAAAAGTTAAATGAAATGAATACGGTTGGCCAACTGATGTTAATCACTTCACAAGTGAGTAAGCAAAAAGGTTGGGCACATATTGAAGCGCTACAAAATCAGTTTAAACAAAAAATATTTTTAATGCCAAAAGAGCTGGCATCTCGATTCCAACTATCCGCCCTACCAGCAGTCGTTAAAACTGATTTACAAAAATCAATGCTTCACGTTACACAATTCGATATTAATGAGGAAGATAAATGAAAATTATACCCGCTTTATTTTTCGTGGCCGTCGGTATTTGGATAACTTACACATACCCTGATGTTGCCAAGCAAGCATACTCCTACATAGTTGTTGGTGTTAACTGGGCGCTCGCAATGCTCAATGATTTGAGGGGGGCTTAATGTCATTATTTAATATTAAAAACAGTAACAAAAACAAAAGTGGAATGACCAAAAATATAATGTATACAGCATTATTCTTTTTAGCACTTATAGCTTGTACGGCAAAGGCTGAAGATGTAATTCCTAGTGGGACTGCTGCAAGTACCGACGGTGTAGGCGCTTCATCTGTGATTTGTGAAGATGCAAACTTATTTACGAGTGTATTTACAGGCATTTGCTGGGATTGTTTTTTAGATAACGTTTCATTACTTGGTATTGGCAATCCTCCAGACGGTGCGGCACCCCGCTCTCCTGTTTGTGCGTGTGAAGATAGAGCCGGTGTTCCTCAAATTGGTTGGCCTCTTGCTTTTTGGCAGCCACAGCGAGTAATTGAAGTTACTACTATCCCTTGGTGTAGCGGTGGTTTGGGAGGTATTAGGCTACAAAATAGTTATGAGGGTCTTGGTCACTCAAACGAAGCGCCTAAAGATGGCACTCGCTCAACGAGTGGCTTTTATCAATATCATTACTATTCATACCCAATAATGGTGATGCTACAAATGTTTGTTATGCCCTCATGTAGCTCTGAATACGTTGACTTTGATTTAATGTACCTGAGCGAAGTTGATCCATTGTGGCACAATGATTTACTTGCTCTTCTGTTAAATCCAGAAGCAATTATATTTTCCAATCCAATTGCACAAGCTTATTGCTCTTTAGATTGTGTTCGCGCAACAGCAGATGCACCAATTGAGTCCTCATTTCCTTGTGCCGGTTGTGATGGAAATTTATACCCGTTAACAGGCTTTGTATATCCTCAACCTGACCAAGTTGCAGCAACTTCATTAATATCGCAAAGAGCAATCGCATCTCTACATCGTAAAGGTTTAGCTCGAAAGACTATGGGGCCTGAAGCGCAATGTGAGCCTACATGGGCACCAATGACACCTAGATCTCAGTATAAATTCTCTATGTTGTATCCAATACCTGAGTCAAGCACTACACCAGTACCTAATTTTGAAGTAGATGATGAACTTACTGGTCCGGATTCTATTCAAGTGCAAGCGGGTGAAGGTGAGAGCATAGAGGCGTATGAAAACTGCTGTCATCCTATGGGAATGTCAACAGCGCGTTGGTGTGTTCCCGTAGGTGGAAGAAAACGACCAGGTAAAGATAAAACGTTTTTATACCTAATTTGGAACTATCGTGATTGTTGTGTAAGAGATTTACCCGGTGGTGGTGGTTCTGGCAGCACAGAGGGTGGTGAGTAATGTTAAAAAATATAGGTGTATATGGTTCACTGATCATTTCCACGATGCTAGTAAATTCTAGTGCGTTAACGGTAGGTATGCTTTTAGGTACATACTCAACATCAAGTTACGCTCAAGATGAAGACAAAATACTAAAGGACTTAGATAATAAGTACGATATTAGTAATCCATATCGCCATAATTTAGAAAGCAAAACCTATGATGTAGTACCTCGAGCTTCAAGGGATATGACAAGTCAGCTTGAGACTATGATCCTCAAGTCTAACTCAAGGACCAACACGGTTGATATAAAAGGTACAACAGGCTCAAATGCGGATATGACGACGGCAGTGAAGAATGCAAATGCCGTTAGCTCAACCCAAATAATGCCCAGTGTTGACCCCACTACAAATGACGTAAATGTTAAGTTAAACAAAAGCCGAGCTTTTGAAACGTACCGCGATTCAAGTGGTGCAATCAAAGTAAGGCTTAAGCCAGGGGCAGACTCTTCACTTTCACCTGTTAGCGTATCAGCAGACGAAATATATTCTTCTGAATTAAATCACGGACAAACAAAATGGGAAGGTGAAGGAACGTATGAAGATGAAGATGCCTTTTATCAAGCTGGCCGTGATTCTAATGCGAGACTTAGCTCAACGGCTAACAATACAGGCGAAGCTGTTGCTTATCGAACAGTTTTAAGTAATGCCCAATCGGGCGCACAACAAACTGTTCCAGATGCAATAATGGCACAAAGCTATGCAACATTAGATGAATTAGAAACTGGCGGTGCTGGTTTCTTTGATTCATGTGGCTCAACAACTGTCGCTAAAAGTGGAAATTTATATGCCCCAAATATTGAAGAGAGGTTTTGCCAAAGGCTACAAAAAGATAATCCATTTCATTGCCAAGTAAAGCGAGCAGTGCCTGTAATTTCAGATGCAGTGCTTACTGTTGCAGGTAAAGGGCGAAATATATTAACGGTAGAGTTTAATCTTCAAACAGGAATAGTTAAAGCTATTGAACCAACGGATTCGATTGCTTTTGATTTTAACGTAGCTGCAAATGATGCCTTTAAGAACATGTGTGCAACTGATCCAGATGCAGTTTTTAGCCGGGTTACACTAGATACTTGGGAAGGGACAAGCTTGCCGGGAAAAATTGATAAATCTACGATAATGACTGAGCTTCAAGCGCCAAGCTGTGCAAATGGCTTGGTGGGTATTATTAGCATTGAAGATAAAACAGATGAGTATGGTGACACTGAATGGATTCTAAACGCTCAAGCAAAATATAGATTTGTAGGTCAGCTTGGTGAAGATACTCAAATTCCAGAGGGATGCTATGACGCGCTTTCAAGTGAAGATAAAAAAACAAAGGGACTAACTTCTTTCCCACCTGATCCAATCACGGGAGAATTTAAAGTAAATGGACAATGTACGTTTACTGGTTACCAGACAATACAAGGTGGCTTACAGGGGTATGATGAAGAAATGCTAGCCTCTACCCTGCCATGGTATTACGGCGATATAGAAAATATATCGTGGGAAGTTAACTTAGATGGATATACATGCGATCCCTTTAAAGGTGAAAAAGTATGTACTAACGTAGAGCAACCCGATGGCTCGGTAGATGAGGTGTGTAGGTCGTGGGACGAAATTCAATCTACAGGAGGGACGTGTGGAACTTATGAAGAAAAAGATGAATGCGTCGAAATTAAAACAGAGTGTACAGAAGGTTTTACGATTGACGGTTGGAATTACTGCGTAAATGAAACAGTAACCTATGAGTGTGACACAGGCTATGACGTTGACTTTGAATATGAGACAACTGAATCATCATGTGAAGGCATGTTGCCATGTTCAGGTGGTGAATGTAGCTGGGGTGAAAAAGAAGAAAACGAAAACTTCCTTAAAGCTGCGGCCATAGCAAACGTTATGGAACAAATACCAGGTGAAGCTTCGTGTGATGTGCCGGGCGATTTATCAACCTGTCGTATTTTTGAAGGTGAAAGGCAATATTGCTCATGGGCTACCGCTTCAGACTGGGGTAATGATTGCTGCGAAGCACCAGAAGGTATCGACTTTCTTGATTACCTAAACATGACACAAATGATGCTCAAGTTTGAAAATCAGCAAATGGGAGGGGTATTTTCTGAACCCGCTGTAGAAGCCATTAATGGTGCATGGACTACGGTATCTGACTCGGTGACTTCTACAAACGCTTGGGAAAGTCTTAGTTCATTTTATACCAGTGCCGTGGAAACCGTTACGGGCAATGTTGCAACTGCTGTACCGGGTGCGGCTAGCGGTTCTGCAGGAGCAGCAGCTTCAACTGTAGCTGAAGCTGGCTTAGGTCCTATGACACAATATATATATCAACTTATTTATGACGCGTTGCCAGAAGAGTTGGGTAAACTTATGTTCTCAACAGCTGTGTCAACTGAGGCGGGAAGTGATGCGGTTGTAACTGGTTTAAGTGATGGGATGGCAAGTGCCGCTAACTTTTTGGGTGCGGTAATGTTTTGGTATTCTATGTATCAACTAGCACAACTGGTTGGTTCATTATTAACTGCATGTGATGAAGTTGACAGTGATACGGCACTTAAACTTGAAATGCGTCAATGCTATGCGGTGGAGGATAAATATTGCGCTAAAGAAGGCTTAGGTGTTTGCTATATGAAAAGGCAGGATTATTGTTGTTATGGCTCTATTTTAAGTCGAATAGTTATGGAGCAAGCTCATGTATTACTAAGTAAAGATATGACTGAGTGCTCAGGGTTAACGCATGAGGAATTACAAGCACTAGACTTCAATCAAATAGATCTAAGTGAATGGATTGGCGTAATGATTGAGTCAAATTTAATACCCGAGTCGAATCAAGATGATTTAAGCGCTGGTGGTAGGTATGAAAACACTGAATACAGAGAGACACCCACTGAAAGGACTCTACAAAGAACAAGCAATGCAGCTGAGGGAGCAAAGGCTATTAAGGAAAAAATGAACGAACCATTGGATTGTTCAAAGTACCCGCGTCCACAAATTTGTGAGTTCGGGTTTACACTTGGTAGTGAGGAAGGCGGCTGATATTCTTTAGGATGTTAAAATGCCAGCCTAATAGGCTGGCAACTAGAGAAAAATGAATATCTCATTCAGAATAATTATTTGTTTAATTTAAAAGAAGAATTTTCTTTAGTGAATAAATGCATTGTATTGTTATGGATTACGTAAGGGGCTGGAACAGTGTATTTAACCCCACTACCCCAACGACCGAATGTTTGTGGTACTACCGCAAAGCCTGAAGTAGCAATAGCCATATCAGTAAAACCTGCATACCCGCCATGGAAGGTTACTGTAATAACACTTTGTTGCTCACCCTCATAGTTTACCTTTCCAGTTACTTCTACGTTTACTGGCGTAGCGCATGAGCCTTCGTATTCACGTTTTACGTTAATGAATTGTCCTGAGTTATTAGCAAGATCATACTTTAATTTTGGCTGCCCTGTCTTATCACACAGAGCTCCATCAAACATAAACATAAAGTTGTTATCTCTGCCGTCAGCACTAAGTCTCATAATGCCAATGTAATTAGAGTTTTCGATGTTTTCAAAAGTTTTTGTTAATTCAGATTCTACAACTTTTACTGCGTCAGCATCGACGTTTGGGCTATCTAAATCACCTAAAAAAACAAGCATAGGTTTCCAATTAAAGGCTCTGTCTGCCTCTGATTGAGCACCCATGCTCCCAGCTAAATCAATTAAGCCACCAGTTAGGAAAGACATAGCGTATTCCGCCCCAACTAATGCTCCATTTGCTTTGAATTGCGCTTCTTCTGGTAACGCTACATCAGATAAACCTGCGGTTTTACGTGTCATTTGAGCCACATTTAATGCAAAGCTAGCATCATCGTCAAATTGATAAACTTCATTTGATTCCATTGTTATAACAGGTGGCTGAGTAGACATACAAGCTGCCAATGAAAGCGTAGATAGTGCTAAGATTGATTTTTTTATGAAGTTCATTTTTTTAATCCAAATGTTTAATTGCATGTATTAAAACATATTTGTATAAATAGGCTACTGATTGAACTCAATATTATTGATTATATTAGGTGCAATCGCCACAATTCTTCTATTTCGTATACTTTTTCAGTATAGGTATCTTTAATTACGCCACCAGCTGTTACTGTCATATACAGAACTCTACTAAGCCCACTTTTCTGGCGATACTTAACTGAAGCATGGCAACCAGCTACTTTGTTAATTGCTTGTGAAAGCTGCTCAAGGCTATAACAAAGAAAATCGTCTTTGCCGATTGTTTGAATTTTTATCATGATTGTAACCCATCCAATACAAGACCTGCCTTAAATTGAGAAACATGACTACGCAATATATAAGACAATTTAATAAGTTGACGCTCTTGCGGATTTGCCTTGCCGCTTTCCCAATTAAGGTAATCGCTTACTTGTACATCTAATTTTGTGGCGACAGTTTCTGGCGAAAGTAACTGCTTCTCTCTTTGCGATTTGATACGTCTACCAAGAATGCGACTGTATTTGTTCATATACATATTTACCCTACTTCAAATTTACAGAGGTCATTTTTACCTATTGTAAAATTTAGGCTACTGAACAGGAAATATTAGAATGCATGTTTTAGGCACTTCTAAGATTACATATGGCATTAACAAACGATCAAAACGCGGTAGTTGAACACAGAGACGAAAACAAACTTGTACTCGCTTTACCCGGAAGTGGGAAAACCCATTTATCAATAGAATTGGCCAGTGAAATTATAAAGGCTAATGAAATTAATAAACTAATAATGGTTACTTTTACTCGTTCATCTTCAAAGGAAACAGAGCATCGAATTTCAAAATTGATCAGTGAAAATGACTTAAAGCGAATAGATATAAGAACGTTTGCTAAATTAATACTTGACCATGCACGACCGCTATTAGATGGACGTAGTTTAATAATGGGACCAACACACGATTCATTTAAACGTCGTGCTGTAGGTACAGATGAAAAAAATCTACAATTTTTAGATACTCAATTTCCTGTGGAGTATCTAGAATCAAATGGGGAAATTGGCGAGCTTTCAGAAATTTCATTGAAATATCTTCAAGCACTCTGGCAGTACAAAAAAGTTGATTTAACGACATTGAGTATAGAGCTTATTTTTGCATTACGTGCTAAGAAAATTGAGCCGTTGGATTTTACTCACATGCTGGTGGATGAATTTCAAGATACGTCAGCAATAGAATATGCTTGGATAAAAGAGAATAAAAAAGAGAATAGATCCTTTACGGTCGTTGGAGACGATGACCAGGCCATTTATTCTTGGCGTGGCGGTTTTGGTTACGAAAACATGGTTAAATTCCAAGAAGAATTTGAAGCCAAAGCTTTCCTCTTAAGTATTTGTTTTAGATGTGCACCTGAGATATTGGCGTATGCAGCAGAGCTCATTGACTATAATGTAGAGCGAATGCCAAAAAGCATGAACTCTGCAAAAGATCCGGGTGGCAGAGTCGTTTTCAAAGATTATGCACGTTTAGATATTGAAAAAGCCCTTAAAATTGATCCTGAACGTATCCACCAATACAAAAAAGAAACTATTATAAATAGAATCGTACCAAGTGGATTATCTTGGCATTACCGCAGAGCAATTGAAAACTACCTTAACCTCATTAATCAAAAAGTGTACGCCAATAAACCTGATAAAGTCATTATGAGCAAAACTTCAGTACCGTTTGAATGCCAAGGCGTAGTAGCCCTAGAAATAGCTCAAAACCCTAAAGGCTGGGCAGTGTTAGCTCGAACCAATAAGTTATTGGATTTGATGCAGGAAGAATTAGTTTACTTAGATATTCCTGTTGAGAGGATTGGTGGTAAATCTATATGGGAGTCACCATTGATTGTTGGCCTAGTCAGCTTATACAGAAGCTTATCGAACCCGAAAAGCATGGTATTTATTGATGATGCACTTAGCTTTATAGGTGTTCCAAATAATGTTATTAGCGAAACACATAAGCATGTTGTTGAGGTTGGCGATATAAATAAGGTTAGTTCATTATCATTGCCGGAAAACAAAAACCTAAATATTTATTTGGACTTGGCCAAAAACATACCTAGTAATGACGATGAAGAAGGAATTGATGAGTTCATTAGTAAAGTTTTTAATATTGCATCAGTAATATCAAAGGATCACGAACGCGCTGTTAATAAACTACGGTTAGTTTCTGACCGACTACAAGGTTACAGCGGGTCACTAAGAATGAGGGTGTCAGCTTTGATTCGCCTTATGCAGATGAAAGACGAAATTGACCATAGCGATAAAGATAAGGTGATACTGGCCACTATGAATGGCTCAAAAGGACTTCAGTGGGAAAAAGTATGGATAATAGATGTTGAAAAAAATAGAGTACCTACAAAATTTAGAGGCGATAGTGACAATGAGGACAGTAAGTTAGCATTTTTAGAGGAAGAAAGGCGTTTGTTATACGTGGCCATCACTAGGGCTGAGTCACGATTACATATAAGTTATCGCCATGGGAAGCACTCGCAATTTATTGAAGAAATGCAGCCAGATTAGGCGTTCCTTTTAACGGAAGTAGTCTTTTATCAGCGAGGTCAGAAAACCATTTGGCCTTGCTTTAATTTTTTAAATAAAAAACAGTACAAGCCTTGTAAAAAAAGTAAATGCGTTATATATTCAAATTATCGCTACGGCGATAAACCCATTTTCGCTACGGTGAAAATAAATCGCTACGGCGGTAAACCCCCTTTCGCTACGGCGAAAATAAATCGCTACGGCGATAAACCTCTTTCGCTAAGGCGAAAATAAATCGCTACAGCGATAACCCTTTTCGCACCTGCGAACGGTTTGGCTAAGCCAACAAAATGAATTTAAATAAGAATACCAACCCCCCTCCCCCAGTGAGCATTAGCTTATCTGGTATTTTTCATGCTTAAAATTTATTGAAAACATAACTGCCTAGTTATGTCCTTAATAATTTTTACCGTTTTTTTTAACTGAAGTTTTTAACTTCGACTCCTTGCATGGAGTATAACCCTTAGCGGCTTTACATCCCTGTATCGCGACGGTTCAACCTTTTTAGGTCAATGAATCATATGCTACGGCATCAACCCCAAACCCAACCAAATAGTCCTGCTATTTGTAAATTAAAAAAACGGAGAGTAACCACTCATGCGAAAACTTAAAAAAAGCGCACTAACCCCTAAGGCAAATAAAAACATCTTTAGTAATTTTTTCAACCTCGTTGGATTAGTTAATAAATGTATTTATCTGCCGACCTATTTAGTTTCAAAACTTTTTCATAGCGAAAATTTCTTTGGGAGACTCATAGTTTTGTTTATCTGGCTTTTGAATGTAATATTTTTAATGTTTATTTCTTCTACCATGACAAGCACAACAGGCTTATTAACCAATCTTAGTAACTTTATTGTTTCGTTTGGTCTTTTAAGTGCAGTTCCCGTTTTAATTATTCAATTTAGAAAAGACTCTTTTTAAGTTTAACCCCTTAAATCGTAACTAAATAAACCCAAGGCAAATAAACACCATTAGCAACCCATTCAACCACGTTGAATTTGCAAATTTTTGTTCCTAATGCCTACCTAGTAACCGTACTTTAAACCGTAATTATTTATTCTAACCACTCGTTGTATTGCTTATATTGATTTTGACTGTAATAATTTTTTTATTCCTTTCATGCTTTTCAATTAACACTACATGCTTACTAACTATCCTTAACAATTCCTTTGTTTCGCTTAGTTTTTAATTCTGGTTATTATTTATTTCTGCAATTTCAAAGTCACTTTTTAAGTTTAATCCCTTAGATCGTAACTAGACAAACCCAAGGCAAATAAAACACCATTAACAACCCATTCAACCTCGTTGAATTTGCTCGTTAATACTTTTATTTTCCACACCATTTAGTTAACACACTTTCATATCAAACAATATTTAACCCTGCTGTACTGATTATCTTGGTTTTGACTGTAATATTTTTTCTATTGCTTTCACTACCACGGCTATCTTTACGCACTTATTAACTAACTCTAACAATATTTTCTTTTGTTTTGTTTAGCTCTTTAAGTTTGGTTTTTTGTTTTTGTTTTAATTTTTGAAAGTTTTCTTTTTAAGTCCAACCACTTAAATCGTAACTAAATTTAACCCAAGGCATCAGCCTAAACCCTACGGGAGTATTTATTCACTCCTTTGGGGTGCATGTACTCCCGTTTTTTATATCCCGGAGAGTAACCATGCAAACCCATGCAAAGAAAAATAAAGTTAACCACCTAGACAAAATTGAATGCGTTTATCGTCTACAACACCACGGCTCTACTATTAAAGCTTGTGCTAAACGTTTTGGTGTTACTGATAAAAAAGTAATTAGTTGGCTTTCGATGCACGAAAAAGGTGAACTTATTAAGCAACATGCTCAGTGGTCACCAAGTTGGAATAAAGAAAATGTAATTCAACATCCGTTGGATTTAGATATATTGCAGGCAATTAAGCGGGGAAATCCCACTTATGAAGACTCAATTATCTCTTTGTTCGACCCTGAACTTGATGCAGTTAACTGCATATCTCATGTTGAATGGAAAGATGAGGAAATTGAAAGACTATGCTTATGGATGGTTGATCGTTCTTTAGAAATTCTTCGTGATGTTGCTGTTGATAGCGATGACTTAATTGTTGAGCTTGAGTTCGTAAGTTCTAACTATTTTGCATTAATTTGTAAAGCGTTTGGCTTTGATCATGTTGAACTCCGTAAAGGAATTTATCATGAGCTTAGACTTCGCGGCGTAAATGAATTTGCATTAGAAATGTTAGAAATATCAGCTGTATATACTCGTTCTGGAGTTACTTATGTTCCTAAAAGTGAATACTAAGCATTCTTTAAACAATGTATTTACATGTGTATTTGAAATAGATGGAGATATTAAATGAGAGATTTAGTATTTAGGCAAGCATTTGCTTATAACTTAGTTGAAATTATCACTGCGATAGTTACATCAGAAAATCTTAAATTTAATTCATTTATTAATAATACTGATATTTTGGTTTGGATTGCATTAGAGCAAGGTGATGTAGTTCCCCAATTATATATTAGTGAGATAGACAAAGCTTTAACTGAGCTATCAACTGATTTTAATGGGAAGTATATAGAAGCATATGCTTTAGCAGTTCAAACATATAACGAGAATTATGAAATTGATAAAATGGCTGATTCAAGCATTTACGTTTCATAATTTAACAACTGTATATAAAGTTCTAAACTCTAAATTTAATTGTAAAGATTAAATTTAAAACCCTAATCGGGGATAGTTTTCCCTGATAGGGAAGATCTATCTCCAAAAAACTTAATTCCTTTTGGAGAGTAACCATGTCAAACACAAACACGGCAGAAAACGTAACAGAAATTCAATCAGCAAAAGTAAACTACAACGAATTAGAGAAGGTCGATGCACATAGCATATTTCCTGATTTTTTCACTCCCGGTGAAAGAACTCTTACTCGTCGTAAAAATCGTCACCCTGATTGTCAAGGCTCTAACAAGTATTACATTCCGACAGAAAAGACGCTTAAACGCTTATTATCTTGGTGGATGGCGCCTGTTCAACTTCAAACTTTTGGTTTGCATGGTGAAACAGGTACAGGTAAAACTGAAATGTTACTTTTTGTAGCAGATCACTTAAATGAACCTGTATACATGGTTAAGTGTCACGGTAGCTTAATGCCAGAAGATTTAGAGGGTTCACGCGTTCTTATGAGTGGTGAAACACCTTTTAATCCTGGTCCAGCTGCTAAAGCTTACGCTAGCGGTGGGTTAGTAATTTTTGATGAACTTGATAAGGTAAATCGCAACACTGGTGCTGCGATTCATGGATTACTGGAAGGTAAACCTTGGCCTATAGAGCAAATTGGAAAAACACTAACTAAACACTCATTGTGTCGTATCGCTGCCACAGGTAACACGACTGGTGAGGGCGGCTCAGAGTTTTACACTTCTTCACAGAAGTTAGACGATGCCTTACGTTCACGTATCGGTTGGTACAGAACGTATTACCCACAACCAGCGCAAGAGTTAAAAATAATACAAAAGCAATTCCCTGCAATCCCATATGCTGTCGCACATAAGATGGTCTTAGTCGGTAACGAGTTAAGAAAATTACGTGTGGGTGATGATGGTAAAGGCATTGATGATCCAATCGGTTGTATTTTTAGTACACGAACATTGGTTAATTGGGCTTTTCATACGATGGTATTTGGTAAAGATGCGGAATGGCGCGAAGCCTTAGATTTCTCTATGCAAGGCGGTGTAGATAGTGATAGCCAGGATGTAGTTGATGCAGTTTTGCAGCGATTATTAGGTTTAGATCTTGATAAACCAAGTGGAGAAGTTTTTGCCTCACACGCAAAAAAGTAACAGGCTCTTCCACAAAACCGGTAGCTAGTTTTTACGATATGACAGACAGTTTAGATTGTTCCGTTTTTGAAGCTCACGAGTTTCCAGACGGTTCATTTAAAGCATTGTCTATCGGTACTAATGCTAATGGAAAGAGATTATCGGTTACATTTAGTTGCTTTGGAGTATTTACTGGTCTTAATAGTATATACAGAAAAGTTAGTGATATAGAGTGGGTGGATAACAATACGCATCTTGATGATGTTGTTACACACTTTACGATTAAACACAGCACTGAATACAAAGGACAAGAAGCGGTTGAATTAGGCTTTCTACCATGTAGGCCGTCTTCGTACCCAACAGAGTCCTTCGATGTTATTACTTTAAGTAAAAGCAAAGATGAACTTTGGGCCATTGGTCACTTTAATAATGCTCTTTATGTTTTTTACAAAAAGAGCAAACGTTATGGTGATTATTGGATACCGCAAATAGTAGATAGTAAAGTTTCTTCAAGAGATCGTATTCAAGAAAAGCTGGATGATGGTTATTTAACTACCATTAATAGCTTTGAGTTCGATCACAAAACTAGAAACTTAGAATATTGTAAATAGAGGCTAACACCTCTAAACCTAAACCCTACAGGGGCATAATACCCCTGAACAGGGTTGTTATGCTCCGAATTTATCAAACCCCCGGAGAGTAACCATGACAACCCAAACATATACAGTCGATTCAGCAAAAGAAGCTTCTAAACTAGCCGCAAGCAATGCCAACTTAGATATTAAAAGTGGCGCTTGTTTAATTTCAGTAGAAGTTCAAGGAGCATGTGGCGAAAGTATTATCTCTGATAGTAAATCGTTAATAGATGGACAAGTGCTCGACTCTGAGTTGCTTTCAGGTACTAAGCTACGCTGGTTCCCGAAAGAAAAACTTAGATTTGTTAGTAAGTGTTCAGCGCAAGCTCGTCGTGCTCTTAATCAACGAGGTATTAGCTTTGCAAAAGGCGCTACCCTTGTACCAATCAGTCAATTAGATGATTTGATTACAGAGTTACATGAAATTGATACTGAGTTTAAAGCAGAAGTGCAGAACCTTAGAAGTGAGTATGAAAACACCATTGAAGACCATATTTTAAATAACAAGCCTGTAGAGGCCTATATTAGAAAATGTTCAGATGAAGCCAGCAAATTTGCTAGTCGATTCACATTCAAGGTGCACCCACCAATGGCAATTCAACCTCTTTTTGATGGTGATGAAAATGTTATCGCAGAGGAAGCTAGTCAAACTTTGTTTGATGAAATTTCCAGCGAAGCAGCTGAAATCTATCAAAAGTCGTTTCTTATGGCAGAAAAAGCAACAAGCAAGAAGTTAAAACCAGTTTTCGCTCTACGCGATAAATTGATCAATTTATCTTTCTTGGATTCAACTGTTGCCCGTGTAGCTGAGCGCTTTTCTGAAGTGCTTAATGAATTACCTTTGACCTACCCTTTAATGGGCGGTGATTATCACAAAGTTTGTCATTTTTTGACACTTGTAAGTGATCGAGCAAAAGTAATTGCTTATGGAAAAGGTGGTGATGAGCTAAGCGAAGTTGAAGAAATAGAGGAAGTTGAAGAAGTACCAGTAGTGGATAATGCGTCAATTGCAGAGTCTAGTATAAACACTGAAGATAACCCTTTCAGTGATAACCCATTTGGAGAAGCAGTAGAGCAGTCATTTGATGACCCATTCAATTCTGAACAATCAGTTCAGACAGAGAGTGTGGCCATAGACAGCTTTGCTTTTGACGGTTGGTAATTAATTTTATCAATTGTTAGCACCAGTAAAAGCCTAGCGCTTTTGCTGGTGGCTTGCTCCTTAAAAACATTTTTTTTGGAAAGTGTTTCTAAAGATTAAGAACTTAAACCCACGCGGGTACACCATACCCGCTTGGGCATGGTTGTATCCCAAATTTAGATATTTTGGAGAGTAACCATGAAAATTAATTTAAAAAAAATGCTTGAAGGTAAGACTGTTAAAACAGTAGTCCGTGGAGATTACGTTTACAAAACAGTTGAACATAATGGCAAAGAAATTGTTGTAGGTGCACAACTAGCCATTACCAATTCTTCTCGAAGAATTGAGAATAATGAGGAAGTTACTGCATAACCACCATCCAAGCTCGCTTTTGCCCGCTTGGGTGGCGAGCTTTCTTTTTACCGGGTCACGGTGATCACCAATACACCTGAGACTCGGATGTATTGGGATCACCGTGATTTCGATATATGAGGAAGTAATATTATGAACTACAACAATTTCGACAAAATTAACCATGTTAAAGCATTAGTAGACCAAAGTGGCGGTTGGGAAAGTGTTCTTTCAAACTACCATGGGTTAGCGCAATCATTTGAAAAAGGTATTAGGCAGCAGCCTTGTCCTTTAACCGGTGGTGGCCGTACTAAGTTTAGATGGTTTCGAGACTACAGAGATACAGGTGGGGCATATCATAACGATGTTGGGCCTTTACCAGATGGTATATCAGTTGTGTCTTGGTATGTTGGGTGTTCTGTCTCACAGGCTTTAAATGAAATTATACGTATTTGCGGCGGTGACTTATCACGAGTTACTGAATCAGATGCAGCTAAAGCACAACGTAAGCATACCCAACAAAGCGCATACAAAACGTCAGAAGAGGCCTTAGCAAAAGCTAAAAAAGTTCTTAGGAACAATAAAGCTCAAGCTAAGCCAATTTTGAACACTCATGCGCAAGATTACCTTCGCAATCGTGGTAT
The DNA here is from genome assembly GCF_002863625.1 of Pseudoalteromonas sp. MelDa3. Classification (NCBI taxonomy): domain Bacteria; kingdom Pseudomonadati; phylum Pseudomonadota; class Gammaproteobacteria; order Alteromonadales; family Pseudoalteromonadaceae; genus Pseudoalteromonas; species Pseudoalteromonas sp. MelDa3. The sequence goes on from NZ_PJBR01000026.1 coordinate 39,150, forward strand.
TAATTCGGACCTTACTAATATGTCTGATTTGGGCTTTCATCCAAAACTTGCATATAAGGAAAGCGATGAAACAAATTGGCAGCACTTCCCCGGAATGCTTGCCATGGTACGTGATGTGAACGGTAAACCTGTCACTATGCACCGCACTTTTCTCGACACAAAACTACCGGTTAAGGCAGATATTATGCGCAGCAAAATGATTTTTGCGCCTATATCTGATGTTCGAGGCTGTTCTATTCAATTAGACCAACCAAGAGACGTAGGTTTTGGAGAAAAAGTTATAGGTATAGCTGAAGGCATTGAAAATGCACTTAGTGTTCGTGAAGCTACAGGAACTCCTATGTGGGTCGGTATTTCGGATCGTTTAATGGAAGCTGTAAAGTTTCCAGATGACGTTACGTTTGTCCTAATTTGGGCTGATATTGAACCTAGTGGGGCTGGTCTTGCTGCAGCGAAGCGCTTGAAGGAACGTTTGGAAAAAGAGGGCAGAAATGCAGAAATCTTTGTACCAAATTGTCCTGAAGGTGTTGATAAAATTGATTGGAATGATGTTTATCAGTCAAAGGGCTTTGATGGTTTTCCACCAGCTCTTAGGCCTGAATTTCAACTTGATACTGGAGTTGTTATTCATGATTAAAATCATCACTTCGTCGCGTCAACATCACAGCGTAGAAAGCAAAGGCACAATACTTCAGAGTCTTGAACAAGGCTCCGTTGTACACAAGTCACAGTGTAGAACTGGAATTTGTGGCTATTGTAAGTGCAAATTAAAGTCGGGTTCAGTGACTTACGTCACTGAGCCTTTAGGCTTTATGTCAAACGATGAAATCTTGCCATGTATATCAATTGCTAATGGAAATATAGAAATAGAGAACTGAAAAGGGAAGTCCTTTTTGGTCCTCTATTTTTCATTTTATTGTTTCTCTAAGCAGTAAAACGAAAAGCAGATGATATAGAACCTAATAGCTCCGGCTATAAACCCTTAAATAAAACCCTATACGGCTTAGCCGTTAAACCCCCTATGGAGAGTAACCACCCATGAAATCAAAAAACAGAGTTATAAAAGTAGCTAGAGTATTATCAAAGTTAATGAGTGACAGAGAAGGTATTAAGGTCACTGTTAGTGGTAGTACGGCTTATAGTTGTGGTGGAAGAATTAATATTCCATTTGGTGATTTTACTGATCCTGATTATGTGTCTATGACGCATGGTTATATTGATCATGAAATTGGCCATGAAAAACACACCAGTTTTTCAATCAACTTTAAGAGTAAGTTACATTCTAATTTATGCAATATCTTTGAAGATGCACGAATGGAGAAGTTAGTTGGTTCAGAGTATCCAGGCGCTAAGTTAAACCTTGAAAAACTTGTTTTAATAGCAATTAAGAAAGGCTTGTTTAGTGAACCTGTGAGTTCTGATAATCCGTTATCACTAGTATTAACATACTGCTTATATAAAGGCCGTGTACTTGGTGCAGGCAACCTTTGTCTAGATCAATATGCTGAACAAGCTTTAGCGTATTTAAAAGCAACCTATGACAATAACTTTATAGATAGTTTAACTGAAATAGTACATGGAATTACAAACACTCGTAGTACGCGTGATTGTGCAGATATGGCTTGGAAAGTTATTGAGCTTATGAAAAGTACAGATGAAGAGGAGCAAGAAGAACCTGAAAATGGTGATGATAGCGACGATTCAGAAAGTGATGAGCAATCAGACGATGAGCAATCAGATGATGAGCAATCAGATGGTGAGCAATCAGATGGTGAGCAATCAGACGGTGAGCAATCAGATGGTGAGCAATCAGACGGT
>NZ_PJBR01000217.1:0-599 GCF_002863625.1 Pseudoalteromonas sp. MelDa3
TAATTGAGAAATTAAATCAACGAGAGCGTTATCCAATTAGTGTGCTATGTAGTGTATTCAATGTGCATCGCAGCAGCTATAAATACTGGGTCATACGCGATACAACGCCGACACTTGAACAAGTAAGGTTAGAGGCTGAAGTAAAAGCAATACATGCGATGAGTGGTGGTTCAGCAGGGGCACGGACAATCGCAGCAATAGCAACGAACAATGATTTTGAATTGAGCCGTTATCGTGCAGCTAAGCTAATGATTAAATTAAAGCTTGAAAGCTGCCAAGTACCTCAACATTCATATAAACGCGGCGGTAATGAACACCTTGAAATCCCAAATTTGCTAGATAGGCAGTTTGATGTTGTTGAGCCAGATACCGTATGGTGTGGTGATGTGACGTATATTTGGACAGGTAATCGCTGGGCTTATTTAGCGGTCGTTATTGATTTATTTGCACGTAAAGTCGTTGGTTGGGCAATGTCGCTGTCGCCAGATACTAACTTAACGCTAAGAGCGCTTGAACTCGCGTATGAAAGCAGAGGAAAACCGACAGGACTGATGTTTCATTCAGACCAGGGTAGTCATTATACAAGTTTAAAATATCGT
>NZ_PJBR01000218.1:0-437 GCF_002863625.1 Pseudoalteromonas sp. MelDa3
TTGTAAAGAGAACAACACTTATTGTTTTGGGTCTGTAGCTCAGCTGGTTAGAGCGCACCCCTGATAAGGGTGAGGTCGGTAGTTCAAATCTACTCAGACCCACCACTTCTTATCTAATTAAGAAGATGGTTAAAACAATAAGTACCAGCATATGTGGGGCTATAGCTCAGCTGGGAGAGCGCCTGCCTTGCACGCAGGAGGTCAGCAGTTCGATCCTGCTTAGCTCCACCACTTACTTCTTAAAAATAAATATTCTTTATCGGGCCATTAACCGCCTGAGAATAGAGTGTGTTTAATTTTGAGAAGTTTTTACATCTCTTGCTCTTTAAAAATTTGGAAAAGCTGATAATAAAATTCTGATAGATACTTTGTATTTATCAAGAGTTTTCAAAAGTAAAAAAAGAATGGTAGCAGTACCATTCAGTGCCATTTAGTTG
>NZ_PJBR01000219.1:0-425 GCF_002863625.1 Pseudoalteromonas sp. MelDa3
TAACACCGATCAGTTAAGGTATTTTTGATCGGTTGACCGATCTTTTGGTTGCTTCACAATACCCTTATCATCTTTTGATTATGAGGGTATTTTTATGCTTAGTCATTGGTTACTTGATACGGATATATTCGCCACTCCTGACTCTTTATCTACATTTCAGAAACATATCCCTCTTGAGTGGATTTCTAATGTGCTCGAACAGACCGATAAAGCAAGTATTCGCAAACGTAAGTTACCTGCTGAGCTTGTCGTCTGGCTTATCATTGCAATGGGTCTTTTTCGCGACCGCTCTATTAGTGACGTTGTTGAGAAGTTAGATTTAACACTCACTGATACCCTGGGCGATACGGTTGCTCCAAGTGCTATTCCTCAAGCGAGACAGCGCCTGAGTAGCGACCCCCTCCAAGCCTTATTTCACCTATGTG
>NZ_PJBR01000220.1:0-264 GCF_002863625.1 Pseudoalteromonas sp. MelDa3
TAAATAACTGCTTTGCGTAGTTCACCTCACCTTGATAACTGGGCCCGAAGGCAACGTGGTGTATCAACCGGCTACGCAAGGAGCTTAAGGCGCATAGGCGTACAATAGGATATTCTGTATGATGGTTTTTACTGTGCTTAATATAGTGAAAGTGCTCAGCAAGAGCAGGTGTATCAGGTGCACGAAATTGCGTTCCATCGACAGAAAATAACCGGAGTCCATACCACGTATCATCAGCATCTTCTTCTTGTGTCCAATGGGCCG
>NZ_PJBR01000221.1:0-264 GCF_002863625.1 Pseudoalteromonas sp. MelDa3
CAAATAACTGCTTTGCGTAGTTCACCTCACCTTGATAACTGGGCCCGAAGGCAACGTGGTGTATCAACCGGCTACGCAAGGAGCTTAAGGCGCATAGGCGTACAATAGGATATTCTGTATGACGGTTTTTACTGTGCTTAATATAGTGAAAGTGCTCAGCAAGAGCTGGTGTATCGGGTGCACGAAATTGCGTTCCATCGACAGAAAATAACCGGAGTCCATACCACGTATCATCAGCATCTTCTTCTTGTGTCCAATGGGCTA
>NZ_PJBR01000027.1:0-39818 GCF_002863625.1 Pseudoalteromonas sp. MelDa3
CAATGTCATGGGAAACCCCGATACAATGAACATGAACGCTAAATTTTTCGTTCTAAAGCAACAAGATGAGTCTAAAGCGAAGGCTGACGATCATTTTGCTTTGGCTGCTCAAATTGCGGCCGATCAGTATCGAAATGGGCAGCGTGTGTTTATTTGTGTTAACGATAACGAAGCAGCCTGTGCCATTGATGAAATAATTTGGGCATTCGATCCAGATAGTTTTGTGCCACATAATTTACAAGGTGAAGGCCCTAAAGGCGGCGCACCTGTAGAAATTGGTATTACGCCACCTGTTGGCAATCGTAAAGTTTTAATTAACTTGGCTACTCAATTACCGGATTACATTCGTCGGTTTAACCAAGTTTTTGATTTTGTACCCGTAGAAGCAGCGGCTAAACAAGCAGCCCGCGAGCGTTTTAAAAAGCTACGCCAACTCGGTGCCAATCTCACCACGCAAGATATTAATAGCTAGCCAATCAGGCAAACTAACCAACTAATTTAAGTACTTATTTAAGGTTCTGTGTAATGGATAAAACCTACAATCCGCAAGATATTGAACAGTCTCTATATCAAGACTGGGAACAAAAAGGCTACTTTAAGCCATCTGGCAAAGGCGTACCATATTCAATTATGATCCCGCCGCCAAATGTCACTGGTAGCTTACACATGGGCCACGCCTTCCAAGATACAATAATGGATACCCTAACGCGTTTTAAACGTATGCAAGGTAACAACACATTATGGCAAGTAGGTACTGACCACGCAGGTATTGCAACGCAAATGTTAGTTGAGCGTAAACTGCATGCCGAAGAAGGTAAAACACGCCACGATTTAGGCCGCGAAGATTTTATTAATAAAATCTGGGAATGGAAAAAAGAATCGGGCGGCACTATTACCAAACAACTTCGTCGCCTTGGCGCATCGGTTGATTGGGACCGTGAACGCTTTACCATGGACGATGGCCTATCTGAAGCCGTTAAAGAAGTGTTCGTACGCCTTCATAAAGAAAACCTAATTTACCGAGGCAAACGCCTAGTAAACTGGGATCCTAAATTACACACTGCGATTTCTGATCTTGAAGTTGAAAACAAAGATAAACAAGGCCACATGTGGAACTTACGTTACCCACTGGCTGATGGCGTTACAACGCAAGACGGAAAAGACTACATAGTAGTAGCAACAACTCGTCCAGAAACCATGCTTGGCGACTCAGGTGTTGCAGTAAACCCTGATGACGAACGCTACATAGATTTAATTGGTAAAGAGATTTTATTACCCATCGTTAATCGTCGTATTAAAATTGTTGCTGACGAACATGCCGATAAAGATAAAGGCACGGGCTGTGTAAAAATAACCCCAGCGCACGACTTTAACGATAACGAAGTGGGCAAGCGTCATCAAATGCCGATGATCAACATTTTCGATAAAGACGCCGCTATTCTTACCCAAGGTGAAACATACACCTTTGACGGTAAAGAGCTTGAGTTTGATGCGCCAATTCCTGAGCGCTTGCGCGGCCTTGATCGTTTTGCAGCGCGTAAAGCAATTGTGGCTGAATTTGAAGAACTTGGCCTACTTGAAAAAATTGAAGACCATGGTTTAACGGTTCCTTACGGCGATCGCTCTGGTGTTGTAATTGAGCCACTACTTACCGACCAATGGTATGTACGTGTTGCACCACTTGCTGAGCCTGCAAAAGACGCTGTTAAAAATGGCGATATTCAATTTGTACCTAAGCAATACGAAAACATGTACTTCTCGTGGATGAACGACGTACAAGATTGGTGTATTTCACGCCAGCTTTGGTGGGGTCACCGTATCCCAGCTTGGTACGACAATGAAGGTAACGTATTTGTTGGTCGCGACGAAGCTGAAGTACGCCGTGAAAACAACATTACAGATAACGTAACGCTAAGCCAAGACGAAGACGTACTTGATACGTGGTTCTCATCAGCGCTTTGGACGTTCTCTACACAAGGTTGGCCAGAAAATACCGATGATTTAAAAACCTTCCACCCGTCTGACGTGTTGGTAACTGGTTTTGATATTATTTTCTTCTGGGTTGCACGCATGATTATGATGACGCTGCACTTTGTAAAAGACGAAAATGGCAAACCACAAGTTCCGTTTAAAACCGTATATGTAACTGGCTTAATACGTGACGACAATGGCGATAAAATGTCTAAGTCAAAAGGTAACGTACTTGACCCACTAGACATGATTGACGGCATTGAACTTGAAGACCTAGTACAAAAACGTACTGGTAACATGATGCAGCCAAAACTTGCCGCTAAAATCGAAAAAGATACGCGTAAAGTATTTGCAGGCGGTATTGAAGCACACGGCACCGACGCCCTTCGCTTTACCCTTGCTGCAATGGCATCTACCGGTCGTGATATTAACTGGGATATGAACCGCCTTGAAGGTTACCGTAACTTCTGTAACAAATTATGGAACGCGAGCCGTTACGTATTAATGAATACAGAAGAGCAAGACTGTGGTTTTGCAAACGGTGCTCAAACGGAGCTTTCATTAGCTGACCGCTGGATTTTAGGTCAATATGAAGCAACCGTTAAAACCTACACAGAGCATTTAGATAACTACCGTTTTGACTTAGCTGCTAACACACTTTACGAATTCACTTGGAACCAATTTTGTGATTGGTACTTAGAGCTAACTAAGCCGGTATTATTTAAAGGTAATGAAGCTCAGCAACGTGGTACACGTAATACACTTATTACTGTACTTGAAAGCTTACTGCGTTTAATGCACCCAATGATGCCATACATCACTGAAACTATTTGGCAGCGTGTTGCACCACTTGCAGGCCTTGAAACAGCAAACACCAGCATTATGGTTCAGCCGTTCCCTGTATATAATGAAGCAAGCGTTGATGCTAAAGCGATGGATGACTTGGAGTGGGTTAAACAATTCATTTTAGCTATTCGTAATATTCGTGGTGAAATGGATATTAGTCCAAGTAAACCACTTAGCGTATTACTTGCTAATGCATCGAGCGACGACGTGCGACGCATTGAAGAAAACAAATCATTTTTAGCATCACTTGCAAAAATTGAAGAGTTTACAATGCTTGAAAACAAAGACGGGGCACCTGCATGTGCAACGTCTTATGTTGGCAACCTTGAGATCATGATCCCAATGGCGGGCTTAATTGATGTGGAAGCCGAGCTTTCGCGTATTAATAAGCAACTCGAAAAAGCAGAAAAAGGCCTAGCACAAGTCCAAAACAAACTTGCTAACGAAAAGTTTGTAAACAACGCACCTGAAGCTGTACTTGCTAAAGAAAATGCAAAACTGGCTGAGTTTAGCGATGCTAAAACTAAGCTACTTGAGCAAAAAACTAAAATAGAAAGCTTATAAGCTTTCATAAAATGCCTATTAACACTATTTAATAGGCATTAAAAAAGCCGCTCACTTTAATTAAAGTGAGCGGCTTTTTTGTGCCCTGTGATTAACCACAAGACACTTCTACATTAAAACTTGTAGTTGTACTGAGCGCCAAGTAATACCGCGTGGCCTTTAGATTCGAAGCCCCACTGGCTGCCCGAGTCATCAGCTTCTGTGAACGTTTGTGTTTTACCACGGATGATACTTACACCAAGATCAACGTTAGAGTTTTGATCAATTGTGTAGTTACCGCCAAACGAGAACCAAAAGCGATCTGTATCTGGAATAGAGATAGAAAGGTGTGTTTGCGATACTGGAGACTCATCAAATGCAACACCGGCACGAAGTAGTAAATCTTCGTTGTATTGGTAATCAGCACCTACAGAGTATCTGAAAGAGTCATCAAACTGCTCTTGCTTTTCAAACGCAACAAACTTATCACCTGTTGGTAACGTTACTTGTGCTTCTAGTGATTCAAAGCTGCTCCAACCTGTCCATAATACACTGTAATGTAAGCCTAACTTGTCATCTAGCTGATGTGAGCCAGAAAACTCAGCAATAGCTGGTAGTGTTAGATCAACTGCACCTGGAAGCTTAGCACCACCAGTACCGCCTACTGGTAACTCGTTTGAGAAGTCACCATCAAATGTGATGTCTGTTTCGCTGCGATAGTTAAAACCAAAACGGCTGTTATCATCTAGTTGGTACATTAAACCAACGTTTAAACCAAAACCAGTATCATCACCTTGAAGGTTTACAGCATCAGCACCAAAATCAATACCGCTTGCATTAGCACCCACTTTACGAATAACAGTTGCATCAGCATAAATAGCGTTTAAACCAATACCAAAGCTGAATTGCTCAGTTACTTTATAAGCAACGCTTGCATTAAGGTTAACAGTAAAGATTTCTGTTTCGCCAGCAATTTGGCCAGCAACGTATTCGTCGTTAAACTCTGTAGATAAACCAAAGTTAGAAAATGCACCAAAACCAATCGATACTTTATCGTTGTAAGGCATAGTAAAGTAAATAGCAGGTACTACAGCACTTGGTGCAATGCTGTCGTCATCTAATGCACTTGGGTCAATACCGTTATTAGTACTTTCGCCTTCAATACTTACATCTGGAATTACACCAATAGCAGCAACACTTAGTTGCTTTTCTTTAAATAAAGTCATTAGTGCAGGGTTACGTGCAACTACAGACGCGTCGTCTGCGATAGAAGCTTCACCAGCGTATGCACGGCCTAAACCCGATGCATTTTGCTCTGATAATTGAAACGCAGCTGCAAAGCTATCAGCTGAAACAAATGCAAGCGAAGCTGCAATAAGAGTTTTAGAAAATTTCATTGTTGAGTCCTTAACCAAACTGACTGTCTGGGTACTATGTGTGTTGTTATTAGGATTTAAAACGTGATTACACTACCTTAATTTTTTGTAAAAAACTCTATGAATACGTCAAAAGACAGTAAAAAACATGTTTTTTAACGACATTTTAACAACTATTTAAAACTCATCGGATGAGAAGTGTGGTATTAGAGTAAACACTCTAAATGTAATTAATTATCATTTAGATTGACTTGAAATTAGTAGCAACTTACACTCATTATAAAATCGCAATGGAAGTAAAACTGTGATCATTTTATTTATTATTACAGGGCTAATATTTTGTGGGGCGAGTGTGTTTTGCTTTTACAAAGCAAACTACTGTGCATGTACTCAAGCAGGACAATGCGATAACCCCGTAAACCATTATTGGCTAGGGGCAATGTTAAATGCGTTGATTTCTTTAGCGCTGTGTTGTTTTGCATTGCACGTAGAGCTAGGCACTTTGTTATGGTTAACACTGATGGGAAATTGCTTTTTGGGTGCGTTTATTTCTGCAAAACAAACTAAAAAAAGGCAATGCAGTAAAACTAGTTCAACAAATGCTCTTTTAACAGGCGAGACAAATTAATCTGATAATCTAAGGGCTTAACACTTGATAGTATTTTAAGCTCTTGGGTGTGCTCACTTAAATCGATGTCTTTCGGTGTAACATGATGATTGTGCTTAGCATTATAAAATAGCTTAATTTTAGGTTTAATAGGATTTAATACGTTCCCTTCAAGCACTAAAGCTAAACGTTCATTCGTTAATTTTACAATAGTTCCTACTGGATGAACCCCTAAACACTTTATAAAACGCTGTACTAACTCACCATCAAACAATTGCTTATTGGCTAATAAGTACCGCAATGCGTTGATTGGTTCATCACCATCTTGATGCATTCTATCGGCAGTCATTGCATCGTACACATCTACAATTGCCATTATACGCGCTGGACGACTTAACTTCTCTGCCTGTAGGCCTCGCGGATAACCAGAGCCATCTAAGCGCTCATGATGATTCACTATCATATCAAGCATAAGGGGTGTTATACCCTTCTCGCCTTTAACTAAACCCAAACCTTGCGCTACATGCTTTTTAATAGCTAAGAGCTCATTATTAGTAACCTTAGTTGGCTTTGAAAATATACCCTGCGGTAATTTAGCTTGGCCTAAATCATGAAGTAACGCGCCCATGGCAAGCTCTTGCACAACAGCCATTTTGTACCCTAAGTATTTAGCAAATACAGCGGTAAAAATGGCGCAGTTGATCATATGCCGCCAGTTATAGCTATGTTTGTCTTTTATACGAGTAAGAATAGTCATGGCGTTGGCGTTACGAAAAACTGAGCTGACTATTTCGCTGGCTATTTCATCAAGCACTTTTATATTAACACTCAGGCCAGATGTTAAGTCACCGTATAACGACTGTAGCTTTCGGCCATGCTGATCGTAATTGACACTCGCTTTAGCAAATTCTTGTTCAATTGAGATTGCTATAGGTGTTTTTTCGGCTTTTTGCTGGCTATTAGATGTTTTAGGTTTGCTTTGAGGCTTATATTTGGCAGGAACTGGGGCATCACCTTTAGCAAAATCTATAAGCAGCTCAAGCACCCCTTCAGAGACTAAACGCTTAATAATAGATCTATCGCGTACTAAGCCACTGGTCTTAATTTTTATGCTATTGATCCCTTCATGTTGCTTAGTAACGCTATCAACATACATACCAGGAGTAAGCTCAGACACGGGCAAAGTAATTAGCATAAAGGCGGGATTTTTCTATTAAGGAATATGTACCTTAAATAGCATTAATTAAGCCTAAAAGTCTAGTTTTTGAGTTGTAAGTAGTTATATATGACTAAAAGCATTATTTACAGCCCTATTTGAGCTGCATTGTAATTCTGATTATTTTACTTTTTAATAATTAAACACTCTCATCTCAACTACACTAAATTGCTTATCACTAAAAAGCAGGTGATTTAGCTATAAAATTTATCTAATCATTATAAAAAAGCGAACTTTATTAACCTTTCTTGAACATAATATTGTTTTGCCTCGGTCTCAATATACACAGCACTTAATAACAACTGCTTTAAATTCTTAAGAGTACTAATATATGACAAAACTAAACCACCCCGTATCAAACCTGAGTGTGGCTGCAATAAACACAGCCTCGCCTTTGGGTCATATATTAAAAGCAGCCGCTCCACTGCTCGATAGCTTATTAGGTATAAATAAACTGCGTGATATATACCTCTCTAATAATTTATCGGGTTTAGATAAGCAGGAGTTTAGTGAAAAGCTTTTAAATGTATTGGGTATTAATGTACTTGGCGCACAAGGTGTTATTAACAAAATACCTAAGCAAGGCCCTTGCATAGTAGTATGTAACCATCCTTATGGCATGATTGAGGGCGTAATAATTGCCAAATTACTCACCCATTATCGTAGCGATACTAAAGTAATGGCTAACGTTGGTTTAAAAATATTTACAGAAATTAAAGACTATTTTATATTTGCCAATCCGCTAAAACCAAAAGCAGCTATTAATACCAGTGCAATTAAACAGTGTTTTAAACATGTAAATAACGATGGTTTACTTGTGGTTTTTCCTGCTGGCAGGGTTTCGTTTTTTCAATCAAAAAAACAACGTGTAACCGACGGACAATGGAATCGCTTAGCGGCTCAACTAGCCTTAAAAACACAAGCCCCTTTATTACCTGTGTTTATTAGTGGTCAAAATAGCCCTATGTTTTACAATTTGGGACGTATTTACTACCGATTTAGATTATTAATGCTAATACGTGAATTACTTAAAATTCAAAAAAGGTCCATTAATTTAGGTGCTGGTAATTTACTTACACCCAAGTTATTAAATAAGTTTGAGAAAACTGACGACATTAACGATATTGCGCGCCTGCTTTGCTATTTAAACGATGAACGCTTTGTAACACCTTGGCAAGACGATGCCCAATCAATGCAACTAAAAGCGATTATGCAGGATGTCGATAAAACAAACATGACGAGTGAACTTGCTAGCTTACCAAGCGAGCAGCACTTATTAGACTTTAAAAGTTACTCCGTTTATTACGGTTATCAAGATCAAATACCTAATTGTGTTGCTGAAATAACACGCCTTAGAGAAATAACCTTTCGTACATTAAACGAAGGAAGCGGCGAGCCATGTGATACCGATAAGTTTGACGCAACCTACATGCATTTATTTATTTTTGATCATAAAAATGAAGAGATCATTGGAGCTTATCGAATTGGACAAACTGATTTATTACAAAAAAATAGCGACGTGAGCGCCCTTTATTTATCGCAAATGTTTAATTTTGAACCCTCTTTTATTAATCAACAACAGCCGTGCTTGGAAATGGGTCGCTCGTTTATAGTTCAAAAACATCAAGGCAGTTACCATGGCTTATTACTGCTATTTAAAGGGATCGGTGCGTTTATGGCGCAAAACCCACGTTATAGGACTTTATATGGCACGGTTTCATTAAGTAAGCTTTACGACCCTCGTTCTGTCGCAATTATTGACCATGCTATGGTTAATAATAAACAAGGTGTTAGCGCCAATACGCCTTTTAATAATAAAATTCATCCAGAGTTTGAAGACTTCATTAATGATCACACGTTAAACATAGATCATGTATCAACATTGGTTATGGGAATAGAAGAAGATAAAAAAGACATACCGATTTTATTAAAGCAATATCATAAGCTAGGCGCTCAATTTCATTGTATGGGAATTGACAGTAACTTTAATCACACCCCAGGATTACTTTTAAGTGTGCACCTACCAAGCGCGCCTGAAAAGCTACTTAAGCTCTATCTTGGCGATAAAAAAGATGGTTATATAAATCACTTATAATTTTTATCGCTGTATTAATACAGCAGGTAAAATACAGTTAACAAAAAAGTCGATGTAATTAATGACATCGACTTTTTTGTTTTTAATTATGTAATAGTTATAGCTATAAAAATATTTAGTTAAGCTGCAGCCACTTTTAAACAACTAATGCTGCTAATGAGCTGAGACTGCTTATCAAAATAATTAAAGCGAATAGTATTGCCTACCTTAATATGGCTAATGCTGACTGTCATTGCATCTTCTCTTTGCATATTTACACCATATTGACCCTGCTCGGCTTTGCTGTAATGAAATGCTAAAAACTGCTCACTTGCAGGATATCTTAAGTCAATAAATTGCTTAAATTGTTGTTTACGCTTTTGTGTAACTGTTTCTAGCTCAACGCCAGATGACGTTGCAAGCGATTCAACTTGGCAATCGATTAATTGTTTTGTGTCCCACCGAACAAAAACGATGTGACTATTATTTAGGGATAATTTATCCGGAAAAATACATAATTTAAAAGGCGCATAACCTGATAAATCCATATTTTGTAATTGAGACAATGCAGGGGTTTTGTTGCTCAGTAAATGTGGGATTAAAAGACCTCTACTGTGCTTTACGGCAGTTATATCAAATACACTTTGATAATCGTTTAATAAAGCTAATGTTTGCCCCCAATGCGATACACCAAGCCAAGTACCTCCCCCTTGCGGATCGATCGGGTAAATTGCGTTACCTGTGTGCTTACTCGGGGCGATTGCCATTTCTCGCGTTTTTTGCTCATCACGATTAAAAAACAACTCGTAGCCATCATCAGTTAAGAAGTAACTTAAAGTGCACATATTAACTTTGCAGTGATTTTGATTGGCTTTTTTCTCTCAAAAAAGTGGCTGTACTTGGTGCTAACCCAAAGCTCTGGTCGAATGATGCTTTTTGTGCAAAGGTAATTTGTGAAATCATCGCATAGTGATGTACTGCATGGCTTCCTACAAATATCAGCTCTCGTGCTAATGAGGTTGTTACAGTTTGTACATTTTTACTTTTAATTGATACTTCGCTTGAAAGTAACAGCGGTTTATTAAAATCATCTGTACTTAGCTGTTCAATCCACGATGCTATCTCGGCAATTTTTTTTATCGCTTCGCAGGGGTTACTTTCAATATTACTGCCGCGTAGGCGACTATCGTAATCAATATTATTTATATCAAACCCCGTCATTAAAGATTGGTAATGATCGATAATGTGGCGCATATGTGACCCAGCCGAACTAATGAAATTAGGAGCAACGATTTGCGAATAATCCTCTTTAGTTACACTTTCAAGATAAGTATGACCTTGAGCGAGTATTTCTAACTGACTATTTAACATTGAATCGGTTTTCCTCATTTATAATTTCGTCGTATATGCATACATAACGTTAGATAACATTTTGAATAATGCAATTTTGCATTGTATAAATAACTAGAAAGCTGTTCTTACAATAAAATTTCAAAATTTATGCAGTAATACATTTTTATATACAAAAGTAATTAATGAAAAGCTAGATAATATAGAGAGGGATATTAGTAGATGTAAAAGCAAATGGCGCTCTCGGTAGGGATCGAACCTACAACTCAGCCTCCGGAGGGCCACGTTAGGGGGCAGATAAATAATGAATATTCTCTTCTAGCCTAGGAACCTCGATACTTCCAGCTAATTTAAACTAATTCTAAATAACTCTATTTAACTGGAGCAATGTCCCATTATTGTCCCTGCTCCTGCAAAAATCAACCTTTGCTTTCCTACTCTTCTGTAAGGAAGCATTTTGCAAAAAATAATGGCTTTGTTAGAGAGTGAGCCTCGCAGAAAATGTTTTTGATTGGAGATTGCTCAATCCTGTTTGCATTTACCTTCTTGCGCTCAGACTCCTTAAAATGTAAGTATTCTGCACTAGAAAGCTCACTATTATATGATTCAAACAACCAAAATGCTTCATTCATAATAAACTTCTTATTAAGTAATGTTAAATATTGCTCTTCGTAGCACACTTTTGATAAATAATGAATTTCATTGAAAAACCTAGCCCTAAAAAAACCATAGCCAATAGCAATAGGAGCCATTACTTCTAGTTTTAAAAATTGACTTTGAAATAGATGTGTCGGTTCAAGTTTTTGAGGTGAGGCTTTATCGACTTGCAATACAGGAACAAATTTTCCCCATTCATTATTAGGGAAAATATAATTAATAATTTCATCAATAGTACATAACAACTTAAACGCTCCCCCAAACATTTCAAATTGCAAACGCTCAGAAAGACTTGCGGTCAATCTTTCTAGCTCATTATCACCTTGAACTAATTCGTAATCCTCCTTCAGTATATTAGATAGGTGTCTGGCAATAATAAATATGGCCTCAGGAACCGAATTCGCCTCAATAATTTCGAATAAACCACTAGGCCCTTCAATAAATGCAGACAAACTACCTGGAATATAACGATCTACCCATTTAGGAGTAGTTTCTGTGCTTGGACGAGTACCTACTCTGAACTTATCTGAATCTTCAGAAAATATTGAACAAAGTTGCACATCACCTGAAATTGAAAATATTTGTTGGGATATACTGTCCTTGCCAAATATATCCTCCAAAGTAGGTTCCTCTAATAACTTTTGTAATTTTTCTGCGTCTCCATGATTTGGCTCGTTTTTTAACTCATTTAGAATCAGCTCATTCCTAACATACCAAAACCAGTATTGCGCCCTTAACTGACTAAGTATTTTGTACATTTCAATATTCCAATTAACTATCCTGTGCTGGGGCACATAAATTGAAAACTTTGCCCCAGTATTAATTTTCATTATTTGGCAAAATTATCTCACACAAAACACAAGGATGTGAACAAGGAAGCAAACATGGACGAGAAACTTTATACAACCGAAGAAGTAGCAAATATCCTCAGGACAAGTGCAGCTCAAATTCACAACATTTTGAGCAGAGGTTATGAAGGCACCGAATTACCAAAGAGTATCCGCGTTGGTCGGCGCCGCCTTTGGCCTGAGTCAGAAATAAAAGCATGGATCTCAGCCCAGCTGTTAAACACAGAAACTAATGGGTTTAAACCTGAATCAAAGCCTAAACCAAAAACAATCAACCGTATTTAAACCCATTCACAAGGAGGTGAATAAATGAAATTCAACTTTGGGTTTCGCAAGAAACCATCAACGCCTGTATGCACTGACGAGAAAGAATTAGATACCTATTGGGAGCCACCTGCAAAGTTACATTCTGTTTCACTTGAAGAAGTAACTCTAGACCCTGATTACCTTCCTAAATCAGTGAGAAACTTCGTATTCTCAAATGCATACAGATTAAATGATGCATCACCTGAATTTGTTGCTGGCGCCGTTATAGCTTGTGCCGCAGCCGTCATCGGTAACAGTGCTGTTATTCAGCCTAAACGAAACGACGTTGGCTGGACCGTAGTTCCTACGATATGGTCGTGTGCTATCGCTGAGCCTTCAAAAATGAAAAGTCCTGCTTTAGATGTGGCACAAGCTTTAATACCAAAAGAGAACTCTTCTGGTAAGCCAACCAATCTTGTTATTGGTGATGTAACGAAAGAAGCATTGACGCTCAAGCTTGTTGATAATCCGAAGGGGATTCTGTTTTCTCGCGATGAACTAGCAGGCTGGCTTACCGGACTCTATTCTGAAAGCAGAGCAGCTGAACGAGGTTTCTTTTTATCTGCTTTCAATGGTAACTCGACTCATATAGAAAGTCGCATAAGCCGTGACGACGTTGAACTGGAGGCAACAGTTTTATCACTATTAGGGACCATTCAGCCCAGTATGCTTGCTCCTTTACTTGAGTCCAGAAAAGAAGGAGAGAAAAACGATGGCTTACTTGAAAGAATACAGTTGTTGTTTTATTCAACAAAACCTGAGCAACATACAGATATTGCTCCTGATGAGGAAGCTGACACTAGTGCGAAACAAATATTTCAGAAGCTACTATCTTTTAGGGAAAATAATGACAGAACTCGCTTTATTCTCAACGATGAAGCTCAAAAGATTATGTCCGAGTATAATACATTGAGAATCAAACGCTTAAGCAAAGAAGAACAAGGTCACATACAGGCAGTTCTTGGTAAATACGGAGCTCTTTGTGCCAAACTAACGCTGATCTTCCATTTACTATCTATGACAAATGCAAACGATGTTTCCAACATCATCGAAGCAAAGCACGTTAAGATGGCTTTGAAATGGATGTCATTAGTTGAGTTTCACTATCACAAGGTAATGAGCCTTGTTACTGAAGATCCTAATATTGAAGTTGCTAAATCGCTGTTGTCTAAGCTTCCTGAGCTGCCAAATCAGTTCAACAAACGCTATTTACAGCGAAAGAACTGGAAAGGGCTGACTACTAATGCCAAATGCCAGCAAGCTATTGACTGCTTATTGGAGCATGGATACCTGAAAGAGGTGAGCGAATCTCCAAATGGCAAGCCCAGAACAAGCTACCTCATTCACCCCGACTTTCATAAGTAGTATCGAGCTAGGTTGATTATTAGCACTGACAACACTGACACTTTTACAAATTGTCGGTGTTGTCATTGGTTATACGTAAGTTCAAACAGGTTTGAGTAAGAAAGAATATTATTGCTAAGCTCTACTAAGCGATGGTTATTAACAAATTGATACATCACTTCAACTGGGTCGATATAAAAACAATCGATTACCCCATATTCATCATCAAGTAATTGTGCCGATTGTCTATTTTGCATGTGCGCTGACCTTAAGAGACCAGCACTTGCAGGAAACACAAATGCATTATTAACACTAGCACCTGGCATTATTTCTTTGAGTGATTTAGCGTAAAAAAACTGCTTCACCAAGTCAGGAATAGAGACATTGTTGAGTGGCGTATTATATCAATGGATAAATTCGAAAAATTTGCAAAGAAAAATACTGTTGAAGGTGGCACCGGGATGCGAAGTACTAGCTCAAGTAATCCAACTAAACTCTGCGAAGAATCGTATTTCAAATACCTATAAAAACTGACATCACTGACATAATTACTCTCTGTCTGTCATGTCAGTGCTGCGCATTAAAAGGAAAGGTGCGATTAATATTAACAACGTCTTTCAACTTTAACCTTGGCCTTATGTTAATTGCAAAAACCTTAAGATAAGTAACTAATTGGTATTTTTATAAACCGAAGCAAAATCCTGTGTAACTGTATGTTTTTACATTTTAAATATGTTTACTTGGCCATTATTCTTAGCTTTGCATTTATACTATTACAGCGGTTATAACAAAACTCAACACACCCAAACACCATACTACTTTCAAGGTTCGCTTCTTACTTCTCCATGCATCAGTGAGCAATGCGTAGCACAGAGTGATAACTTGATAAAGTACAATAAACTGTAAAATATACGCCATAAAGGTAGCAAGGCTTAAAGTATGAAACCGAGACATTTGAATGCTGATGTATGTGTAAAGTAGCGCAATGAGAAGTCCATAAAGGCTACCAAAGAAAATTAAGCTTAGATGAAAATAGTTTTTAGATTTTTGATAAGGACTATTACGCTTTTTGTTTTTAATATAAATCAAAATTGTTGCTATAACTGCACAGGCAATTGCAAATGACGCATAAAATAAGGACGTATCTAGTAAGCCCATTGCAAAATATGTATTTGTGATTTGGCTTATTTGGGCAAACACTGAAAGTACATAAGAAATAGCGCCAATAACAAGTGCACCGATAATAAGAAGTGGCACGTAACCAAATGTTGATAAGCCTAAAGCTCGCATAATAAATACCTCTAAAAAGATTGAATTATTTCAATGGAAATTAAATACCGCAGTAAATTAGGCTGCTCGCCTTGTAGTTGGGCGCCAATCAGTTAATGAATCGAGTTCATGTGCGGCAGTAATGTCACAGGCATTAAGTTGTTCAATTTTGCCTGTAACACCTGCACTTTTCCCCTTTAAAAACAACATACTGTCAAGTTCAAAAATCGATATGCTCTCAAGGACATGCTCACCGCTGGCTGTTTTAATTAGCAAATGATTACCTGAGCTTATAGCTGATTTTACAGCGCTCAGAGCAGCATAACTTATGTGTTTAAGGGCAAGGTGTTTACTCAAATTAACCTGCGCTGTTAGACGCTCAAACCGCACCACCTTACTTTGATGATTAGCATTACGCTTTTTATGGTAAGTGGTTTGTGCAGCCTCAAATACATGTTCAATAGAATGATAAATTTCATCTGGCAGCATGGCTTTTACCGTTTCGTTGACATATTTCAATGCAAACGCCAACTCTAAGGTCATATCTAATGAGTTACTCGGCTGAACAGCAAACCAAAGCTGAGGCTTACCATTTGGATTAGCACAATACGCCACTCCAATCGTTTCTAAACCGATAAAGTCTGACTTTATGGTATTTTCTGAAACCCCATATTTACAAGCCAGCTCAGGAATAGTTACTGAATACCGGGTCGACAAATCATTTTTCTCAATGCTTCTTCTGCGCTCTGACTGGTTCATACTTGCTACCTCTGCCACATTAATGTTGTTGATCTGGTTTGATTAAGTTATCGATTAAGCTGCAATATCGCAGTCACAACAGCAGTACCAAAGGTCTACAATTTCACCTACAGAGTATTTAGATTTGCATTTACCAATCCACGATGCGCTGTTTAGTTGGCCTCGAATGATGTCTTCGCTTAGGTAAAACACATTTTCTAGAATAAGTTTTACCGCTTTGTTTAAGGTATCTGGATTAAATTGGGCTTTATTTAAATTTTTCATATTTCTGTTCCGATCATCTGCTTAAAACGAATATGGAACTAGCTTAACCAATCAATCTAATTTACTTATTACCTATAAATTAGTTATAGTTTTTATGATAAAGAAAAGGTGGGAAATTATGGAACAAAGCAAACCGTGTAAAACCAAGAAAACAAAATTTAGATATGAAGATGTGCTTGCTGAACCACGGAATTTGGCAAAATGGATGAGATTAAGAATGAAGGCGTTGAGTAAAACTTATGAAGATATAGTGCAAGAGTCAGCTCTTATCGAAATAAAAAAGCTGAACCGCCTCGAAGAAGAAAAGGTAAGGAATCTAAAGACGTATTCAAGTAATACATCCCTTACAAACAAAGCCATCACAGCAATTCGAAACGATTATTCTTTATTGAAAGATAAATCAGGATTAAAAATAGTCACTCTCTACCGATTGAACAATGGCTCCGTAAAACCTAGCTCTAATACAATAAATAAACTTGAGTCTGTATTAGGCAATGTTCCAAAAGACATAAAAGCGCCTTCACGAATGAAAACACTATTTAGATTTTTAGACATATTAGAAAGTAACACCGCAAGCTATGAATCTAGAATTCCACAAAAGTGTTTTTACAGTGAAAGGGGTTATCAAATACAAACTAAGATATATGTAAACTGCCATATTAAAAAGTATTTCGGTGGAATATCAAACATAAAAAGTCCATTTCATAGCCTTTGTATCCACGTAAGTCTTGGAGGTGTAATTGAAGAAAGGTTGAGAGAAGAACCTACGTCAATACCTGATATTCTCACGGGTATATATGAGGTCTTTCGTGATGATGAAATATGTGATGAAGATATAAAAAATTACCTGAGCATAATTTCAAAGCGACTCTTTCACATGAAATATGATGACTCTATTCAAGTTGCTGTAAAGTTGCTCCGGTTAGTAAAATTTATCGAAGTAATGGTGATGAGCTACGGAGAGATTTTAACAAAATTAAAAACAAAATTTAGATTTTCTCAATCAGAGATTGCTAGATTGCTTAATACTACTCAGAACAATATTTGGAATATCATTAACAATCGTACTGAATATTTAAACACCAACTTATGTAAGCGCATCTATGACCTCTATTTTAATAAAATAACTAAGGTCAGATGGTCTAATATGGAGCAAAGACAAGATTTAGTTGATTCGCGCATTGGTAAGGGTGAAGCATTTAACAAGCTGAAAAGTAAGCTCTCAAATTACGGGTATAGAGAGTGTGATCTCAACGAGAGCTTACAAGACCATACCCAAGACTTTTTTGGGTATCCCTATTTGACTAAAGCGCAAAACCAGAAAGTAAAATGTGATTTTTTACTTACGAGCAGCAAATCCTCAAACAAAATAGCCTGCTTCTTTAAATATATCCCCATCACAAAAAAACGCATCATGTACTATTTATTTATGGCTCAAGAGCTGGAAGCTACACATATTATATTTTTGCATGGAAATGATGAGTTTATCTGCATGCAAGTTCATTCTTGGCCTGCATTTGTGACTGACATTCCATTAAACTTGCATTCTATAGAGTATAGGCTCATTGAAGAACGCCATATTTTTTCTTCTTTGGATAAATCGATAATTGAAAAAACAAGTAACTTATTTCAAAATTCACAAGATTTAAAAAAATACGAAAGCAACTTATCCGCTCTAATTAAAAAGTTTAAATTAAATAATTGTATTCATTCAAATAGCTTTGCCCCATTTCATATGCGCATGAACTTCAAAGATACAGAATGTTCGCAGGATGAACTAGATTTACATACGAAGTCTGTGTGGGATAAACCTTTACCTTTTTATGAACCTACTCTCATGATGGAAGCATCTAAAGGAACCAAAAGGCAACATTCAATGTATTGCCCAGATACTTATAAGGAAAGTCAAAATGAAAAATACCTGGTCGACAAAGCAGAAAATCTAAACTTAGCTGAATTTATTTAAATTCAGCTCGACTTATATTAATGTGGCATCTAAAAGCAAAACTAAGGGGGGATTCCCCTTAGTACTAAAAGCTATGCAGCATTTGATAGGGGCTGACGCTTTGAAACAGAAAACAGGCTTTCTATATTTCTTTTGTCTAATTGCTCTTTTGTGAGTAGCTCAGAGCTTACTCTATCGAGTAAGGCTTTATTGCTCCGTAACAGTTCACACACTTCCTTGTAGGCTAAAGAGAGCCAATTATTGATTTCAAGGTTTACCTGAGTAGTATCAACGGTTAGCTCTGATGGTATTGCTAGGCCAAACTGTTCTGACATGCCCCAATTCACAATAGCTTTTTTGGCTAAGTTAGTAGCCTTGCGGCGATCATCTGTTCCACCAATGGTTTGCGCATCTCCCGTCATGCCTCGCATTTTCTCAGCTGCAATACCAGCAAGGAATACCTGTAAATAAGCTTTTACCCGCTGCTTAGACAATACAGGTTCATTCTCTGCTTGCCCTGGCACCACCATGCCTAGAGCAGCACCTCTAGGTTGAATAGATGCAAATTCCACCGGTACATCTGGCAACAGCAACTTATGAGCAACCAAGTGACCGGCTTCATGATAAGCGGTGTTAGCAATTTGCTCTTTCGACTGTTTTAACGACTGACTGACATAGCCAAGTTTGGCAGAACGTATTTCTTCAATTAATAACTGAGGTTGCCATTCATAATTATCAGCCAAGCTGGAAAGTATTGAGTTATTAAATATTTCGTTAATCCTGCCAATTGTGGCACCTTTTAACATAGCAACCAGTTCGTCTTTTAACTCAGCGTCTAGCTTACTTTCTTTATTATCAAACCATTGCTGTACACAAGCCGCTCTCGCGTCTTTACACGGGAGGTTAAAAGGCACTGTTCTATCAAATCGCCCCACTCTGGTTAATGCAGAATCAAGCTGATTGGGATTGTTCGTCGCTGCCAGTACAAACACTTTGCTGTCGTCTTTACTAAACCCGTCCATTGCGGTGAGCAGAGCGTTGACAGCGATAGCATAGCTGCCTGATGAGTTGCGAGATTTTGCAATGGAGTCTATTTCGTCTAAAAAAATAGTTGAAGGCTGGTAGCGTCTAGCAACCGCAAACAGGTCGTTAATATTCTTAACTACATTGCCCACCAAAAGATTAGCAGCGTTGACGGAAAAGAAGAACATATCGCTTTCGGCAGCCAGCGACCGTGCTAAGTGGGTTTTGCCGGTACCGGGCAAACCTGTAAATAAATAGCCTTTGGGAATTTCAATTTGCTTAGTATGTGCTGATTGTTCTTCTCCCATAGCCGTAATAATGAGTTTTAAACGCTTTTTCACAGCGTCGAGGCCAATCACATCATCAAGTGAACCTTCTGGCTTACCGGCAAAATCCAAAAAGTGCAACTCAGCATCTTCAGCACGTACTCTTTGCTTTTGAGTAAGCGACTTAAAGTTAACCTCTACGCCATTGTTTGTGAGCTTATGGACGAGCTCAAAATTAACATTGGTGTTTCTAGCAATAGCTGCTGCCGTGTGCTTAATAAGCTGAGCCTGATATATAACTCCTGAGAGAATGTAATTCAAAATATCGTAGCCAACTTCTCTTGTTGTTCTGTAGTGCTTTTGAGATAAAAGCCCAGCATTATATTTTTTTAGCTTAGATTGCTCGGCATTAAAACTACAGGTAAATACTGCTTTATCAGGATGCTGTTTAATCAGATCAGCTAGAGAGTTTGTATCTGCAATTAGTTCAGATTCATCAATTAAAATTGCATCAAAGTTGGCTTTTAATGCCTTTTCAATCGAAGTAAGATCTGTATTTTGAGTAACACTCACTCGCTCGTTCACCAAATCGTAAACGAAATGCTGAGAAGACAACACATGAACAGTTGGAGTTACATCATTTATTACTCGTTCATCTGCAAAGCAAACATTGTTTAATTTTGCTAACTGGTATGGAGGAACTTCATCAATTAACTTATCGATTATATGCCCCTCCAGTTTGCCTAACTGCTTAGCGATGGTTCTTGGGCTAACTGCACCGCCTAAAGTAGCCAGAATAATTTCAGCTGTTTTGCCCGATGGCCATTGAACTTTACGTTTACTACATCCATTAATTGTTTTATGGGCAATAGTCACTAAATCTTTTGCTTTAAAAGGCTTAAATACAGCAATGTTGCCAGCAGCCAAACGATTAGCCATTTCTGGTGAAAGCACTCGGTCACTGCTTGTTTTCTTTCTGGTTAACAAATCTAAGGGATCGAAGTCGATATTACATTTATCGCCGGTTAACTGAGCGCTGCCAATGTTAGTTGTAAACACGAAATAGCAAAGTGAAAAGTCCACTTTTCTATTACTAGTAGAGTCAACCGCATAGCCCTTATCAATAAGAGTTAACAGTGATTGCACTACTTCAGGGTGGGCTTTTTCAATTTCATCAAACACTATGATTGCTCGCGGTTTTTTTGTGACTGATAGGGTTAAATCACCTAATGCTGAGTCAACAAACTGAGAACCCGAGCCAAAAAGCTTTAATACATCTTTAGAGTCAGAATATTGCTCCATATTGAGAATATTAACCTGATAATCAAGTCCTAGTGTGTCGGTAAATACTTCGCCAATCGTTTCAGCTAAAAATGTCTTACCTGTACCGCTTGCACCAAAAAATGTCGATACACCAAGGTGAATAGCAGATCCATTAACTAGTAAAGATGACAGATGTGTTGATACATTTTCAACTGCCAACGACTGGCCGATGACCTTGCCATACAATGTTTGCTTTACCTGTTTTGCTAATAAATACGGTTTAGATGGATCTGTTTTGTTTTGCTCTACAAACTTTTTAATTAAAAGGTCATTATCATCAAAGACTCGATGAGTGGTATTTTGTTCTTCAACCCAGTTTTTGAAGTCTGTAGGGGAATCAATAACGAAGCTGATTGTGTAGTCTTCATTTTTCACGAGTAACTTCTTTAATAGCTCTATGCTGCCTCGTTCAAATGATAACTTTTGCTTATAAGCATGCTCTGCAATAGAAAACCAGTTTTTACTTGGTCCTCTTAACGAGCCGGTTCCTGTTTCAGCAGTACGTTCAAAAACTTGCTCCATTAGCTGAGCACGCAGTTGATTACATTGCGTTGGGAAGCGAACTGTAAACGCAGGGAGCTCAAAGGCATAAGAAAATTGATTAATAATCCCAACACAACCAGAAGCCGCCGCCAACAGTAGTTCCTCGTCTATATGAATTGGATTTTTATCTTGCGTTGTACCATCAATGTCATGCTTAGCTTGTACCATCCAAGACAAGTTGTTAAGTAGTTCATGCACATTACTGTCACCGTATTTAATCAACTCAGCTAAATTGATTGTGCTTAATTGATCTGTAGGTTGTTCAGATTGATAAAAACCCAATAGACAATCAGCAAATGGGTCTGCATTTTCATCGCAATTACCGCTTGTTGCTTCTCCAATAAAGCCGGTTTCATTGTTATTATAATCAAACTCATTAATTGAATCGTCTTGCTTTACGCTGTTGGTGAGCACTAAAAATTCAGCGAATTCTTCAAAATAAAAGCAACCTGTTTTTTCGTAGTAAGAGGTAAATTTTTTTATACCTGAAACGTATTTATCAAATGTTTTATTTGCCCACTTTTTGGATGCTTTCTCACCAAAATTGCTTAGCTCTGTGCGAAGCATATCTATATTCGTAACATCAAGACACGAAATCGTTAAGTTAAATAGAGCATCTGAATTAAACCTAAATTTAAATGTGACATTTTCGTCATAAGGTCTGTGTGCCCCCAAATAGTGTGCTAGGCAAACCGCAAGTAGTTCACTGTGTTTATAAACACCAGAGGTGAAGATGCTTTCTCTTATAGCAGTCGGAAAGGTCTTGTAATAAGAAACTAATAAGCTATTTTTTTGTGATGAGGTAAGTGTCATGCAATGTCTCCAGTTTGTATTGCTAAATTGAACATTGCTAATATTAATGAGCTATCCGCAGCGTCACTGCGGATAGCAAAAAAACTTAATTTAAAATTTATAAGGGCGGTTATAAATTGAGGGGCTCAGAAAAACCAAAGTTGCAATTAGCACACTGCTGGAGCCTCATTTGCTGTGAGCTCCCGCCTTCAGTTCTCTCTACGAAAAGTATTTCCTGCATATTTTCTATATGGCATCTTGCACAATTATGCGTATGAAAAGAGTCTTGAAAAGCATCACTATCTGTACGACCAATTAATGTGAACAAATACTGTTCCTTCCCCATTGAGATAGTAAGACGGCATAAGTCGTCATCTCGTAGTACACTAACTTTTTCTGTAGTGGCACATTTCGGGCATTCTAATACTAATCCAAGTTTTTTATTTATTGTTAAGTTACATACATGTGTATGATCACATACATCACAGTTGAACAGATATTTACTTTCATTGGAATTAACTAGCTCACCGATCCCACGTAAGGAGTATGGGTTGCTCTGTGCGTTTAAAGTTTTGTGTCCAACAATTTCGCTAGCAATTAAATTAAAGACATCTGGATCATCGCTTTCAAATAAAATAAAAGTAACAACACCATCTAATAAGTAGTTCTCTGACAAATAAAACTCACCTTTTTCTGGCGGATAAAAATCTTCCCCCATTAAAAAGTCGTCGAGATTTTGATTTGATTGACCTTCGTGGATGTCTGCCGTTCCATTAAAAGTAACAGTGTAATCACAATGTGGACACTTTTCCTCCCCTGAAAAGTGGAGTAGATATTCTTCCTGATCTTTATCTAATATCTCATGAGTAATGTCTGAAAAAGTAAGGCAACCAGGGCAAAGTTTAATGGTCATTAAATATCCTTTTTATTTTTGTTATAGCTCTAGTGTGAAGGGTAAATGTCTACTCTACATTTAATCATAAAGAAATATTTATTTTTTAAGGTTTTTTTTAATAATTTTTTCTATCCGCAATGTCACTGCGGATAGCTCCGGATAATCCATTTCAAGCAACGGCTCAGAATGCGTTGTAACTTTAAAACGAAATGGAGATATCTCATGAAATTAAAAGCTATATATTGTTTATTAGCACTGACGCAAGTGACCGCATGTGGTGGTGGCAGCGACGCCAACCCCTCTGGTGGTAGCGTTAACCCTGCAACAGGCGCTAATCCCTCTGTAACTAAAGATATGACTGTTACCTCATCGATAGAAGCCATCACTTTAGGAGAGAATGAAGAAGTCATATTTAATTTAACCGCGAACGATGTAACTGGCACTCTGTCGGTTGATTTAACTCAATATACAGGTATTGGCTTCGTTTCCAGTACTATTAATGGTTCAACCATTTCAGTTACATACTCACTTCCTGAAATGGTTAATAACAAGACCGAAGAAATCCCTATCATCATAAAAGATAGTGATAATGAAATCGCCCTTAATATATCTTCCAATGCCATAAATACCTCTGGTGAAATCATCTTAAATGAAGTTGAAGCTTTACGAAATGCGATTGTTCAGCGAACCGCATATAACGATATTTTGCTAGCTGCTAAATCATATTCGACGATGCAGTATCTGAATGGGGATATCTCAAAAAGTACCTCAATAAAACAAAGCGAAAATTTGGAATCGGCTAAAAGTGAAGCATTTAAATGGGGTTTTGATACTTATTTAGATGTGAATGTAACCGAAATTGATGAACGTATAGTCAGTTATGAAAACAGCGAAATTTCAGAACAAGAATTAGAAATACTATCTTTTTCTATTAGTGACAGTTTAACCAATGGAGCAACTTATTTAATTGATGCAGCAAATAGCATTGCAGATAAATCGAGCAGCACCCCATCGCTTCCTTCATATATTGTTTCAGCGTCACCTATAGGCGTTTCAGGTTTTATTGATAATGAGCAATATGGCTTTTGGGATAAAGAAAATTGGGTCTTCAATAATGACTACCAGCTCCTTACCCATGTTGTTAACAGCCCTTGTTACAGTAATTAATTAAAGAAGGATAAACCAATATGAAAATCTTAAATATTTCATTAATTTCAGTAGCAATAAGCCTTGTATTTAGCGCTACTGTAAATGCAAATACTGTTAATTTGATCTTGAAACACAAAGACAATCAAATCACAAAATACAGTAAAATTAGTGAGTCAAAGAAAGCGATGCAACACACACTTTCAGCACTACCATTAAATATACAAAAGTCGACTCACAAAGTTATTAATAACTCGAAGTACAGCCTTATTAGTGTAGATGCTGATAGTCCAGAACAAGCAATAAAAATGCTCAAGGCAACTGGCAAATATGAATCAGTAGAGCTGGATATTGTTGTTCAAACTCCTAAGCCAATCACTGAGCTGGTATTTAAAGTGAATAGCAACAGTGAGGATGGTTTACCCAATGATCGTTATTACGATGATCAAAAGCCTTATCTAGGACCATTAGGCAAGGGTCAAAATTATGCTGGTGAGTATTTCACTGGCCACAACTTTGAAGGTGTCTGGCGCATAGCTGATACATCAGCAAGGCTTATTAGAGTAGGTGTAGCCGATAGTGATTTTACTCAACATTCTGACATTATTTATAGTAATGAAGGCTTAGACCTTAAAGAGCGAGATAATGATCCCTTTCAAACGAATGAGTCATTAAATGAGCGTAAATGCGGTTCACATGGAAACGCTGTATCTTCAGTTATATCTGCAATAAGAGACAATAAATTTGGAATTGCCGGTGCAGCTATAAACACTGAGATTGTTCCAGCTAGAGTTTTAGACTGTGGCAGTGGTGGCATTGCTTTTGCGGATGCAATACGTTGGTTTGCAGGAGATACACTTGGTGAGGGAATACAGGATATATCCGAGCCTGTCGACGTCATAAACCTAAGTTTAGGTGCCAAAGTACCAGGAGGCTGTATTGATTATGTGCAGGACAGTATTGATTACGCTACTCAACGAGGCATCCCTGTTATCCTCTCAGCCGGTAATGATAATATCGATGTAAAAGAACACCTACCAACCGGTTGTAATGGAGTTATTATTGCAGGTGCAACTAACTGGAAAAATGACCGTGCTGAATTCTCAAATTATGGTAAAGAAGTAACAGTTTCTACCCACGGTACCGGTGTTGCAGCTTACAGCACCCAAAGATTTGAAGGCGACGAGCTAGTTTATGGGTATAGCGGAACATCTTTCTCTGCTCCTTTAGTTACCTCAGCCGTTGCAACTGCGATTGGTCAAGCTGGTAAATTAAGCATTGAAGAAATTAAATTTTTACTTGCAGCAACGTCTGACAATTACAACGAAAACTCAAGTTGTATACTAGAAAATAAGCCCTGTGGCGCAGGTGGATTAAATGCAAAAGCGTTTGTTGAAGCCGCAATAAAACTTAAATCAGGCGAATTGAGTTACATTCAAAATGCCTTTGCTGGTACTGAGGAATGTGTTTCCGATATTATCGATGACTTTTTAAATACTGAAATTCAAAGCTGCCGCTTGTTTGAAGTAGCCTTTAACTCACTGGCTCAAGATAAACAAAGTATTACTTATTCGCTTTATCGTGTTGAGCAAGGTAGTGAGTTAAGTATTGAAAACTCTTCTATGGAAATCTTAATTGATAGCACTCAAACCCCTTCCGTGTTGATGGAGTTTGAACAAAGTGATTTAACGAGTTTTGACTATGGTATGCGAACCTGCATTAACGGTAACTGCCAACCTATAACTCCGATTAATGTAAGTTTGGAGAATGCACCTAAATGTACTAATTAAATAGAACGCATAATACCTCTGTACAAACTGGTTTCAGGTGCCTCCCCTATAGCTGGAGCCAGTTTTTTTTCAATAAATTCTCTAAGTTTTTGCTCTGTACCCTGCTCTAAAACTGTAAGTACATCGCCTTTTAAGGAGTGGATGTTAGATATCTGATTTCGCAGACTTCCCAATTGAGTTTCAAGTGAAGCAATATCTTGAATTACTTGTTCTAGCGCTTGTTTTTTTATATTAATATCATCCAGTAGCTCGTTGTTAGCCCGGCTTAATTCGATTGCTTGCTCTCTAAGCTTTAAAATTTTTTGTTTTACAAACAGCTCTTTGCTGAGATGTTTTTTATTGGTAATACTTTTAGACTCCCCCCTTTGAAATCCCAAGTCTTTAAATGCTTCAAACGCTAAATCCTGTATTTTCACAAAATGTGGGTTCAGCGTGTTTGTTTTGCCATTATTATTTAACCCCTTAGCCATCAAGTAGCGTAAGGGGGCTACCTTTTTCGAAAAATCGTAATTCATAAATTGAACATGAGCATGCACATTGCGTATAAACCGATTATTTTCCAAGGCCCATAGCGTCCTTCATCTAGATGAAGATCTAAACCAAGAACTTCCACTCCAAGCTCTGATTTTACAGCCATAGCATACTGTTTCAGACGCTTTATTGTTGCTAGCTTTACTTTGTCTTTGCCGTTCAATTTTTCTAGTTTAGAATAATGTTTTTCGCTCAAGCACAGCACGTGCTCAAATAATACATTGTTGTCTACACGCACTTTTTTACCCGTCACATCTTTGTGCTTCTGACACATTAAATCAAGAGCTTCAGCGCATGAACTGGCCCCATGAAAATAGTAACCAGCATTATCAACTGAATGATCCCAATGGACATTATCTGAATTGGTCAACCCGCTTCGTTTTGCATCCGCATGATCAAGCACAGGTATAGCTTCTTTGCGCTTGTAGTAGCAGCAATGTACGCCAACTCTAGGTAGTACACTCATTTAATGACCTCCTTAATTTCCAAAGAAGGAAGTTCATTATTTTTACTTATACTTAAATCGAGCTTGTGGTAGCTACAATTTAGCTTACATATACGTTCTTCAACATAATTAATCATCTCGGGGAACTTAACAATATAACAAGCTAATTGCTTTTTCCTATAATCTTCATTAAGCCAAATTTTTGAACTTACCATCCAGCTTAGCTTTGTCGGATTTGACAAAAACGCAAACAGATACCAAACCTCGGTATAAACTCTTTTAGGCATTCGTTTATCTTGCTTAGTTCTTAACAAGTAATCCAGATACTCCTTAAGAAATAAACTGTAGAGCTTACCATAGGGCCTACCCTCACTTCCCTTCGTTGAATTAAGATCAGTTTTTGAGATATTAAACTTTTCCATATAAACCTCCTATGTTGTAACTTGAATATATCGTATTTCAAGAAAACGGACGGACTTGGTATGGAAAATATTTTAATCAGTAAAAAAAAGGTGCAGCAAAGGCTTTAGTAGGTTATAGCCTATCTATGTATTATCGATTTTGAAATTTACAGTAGAGCTAACTCGTCTTTGCCCCAAAATCATTTATAGCTATTTCTCAGTACACCTTGCTAACTTATTACTTGCCCAAATTTTTGTAATGAATCAATATGCCATTAGTTGGTTAACCACTCGATTATTTTATCAATTTATTTGATGACAATTTACACCATGTATTCAAGGTATTGATTATGGAATTACAGACAAGGCTAGTTTTTATCGATACAAGCGCTTTTGAAAAGAAAAACTATCAATTTGGGCAACACGCTCTTGGTCGTCTTCAAGAACTAATTGAGGATGAGAAAATCCACTTGCTCATTACTGATGTGACAAGGAAAGAGATCGACTCCCATCTCAAACACAAATCTGAAGAAGCAGCTTCTATGATAAAGAAGATGCAAAGAGATGCGATGTTCCTAAGGAACACCCCCGACCTTGATTGTCATGGCATCTTCACCAAGGTTAAAGGTGATGATATTTATGCTGTTATCAGTGAAAAATTTGATGATTTCGTCGAAAACGGCTGCGTCGAAACAATTGATGTAAGCACTGTTAACCCTCAAGTTGTGTTCGATGCTTACTTCAACAACCTCCCTCCCTTTGGCAAAGAATCAAAAAAGCACGAGTTTCCTGATGCATTTGCGCTAGAAGCTATTAAAAAGGTGAGCTTGGCTAGAGGGCATTCAGCCTACATAGTTAGTGACGATGGCGATATGAAATCATTCTGTGATCAAGAAGATAACTTCATTCACCTTGAAAACGTCGATGACCTAATTGACTTGATTGTTCGAAGCGACAAAGCGTACGAAGAACCAGCAAAATTTGCTGATGAAGTATTCGAACAACTCCTAGAACAAATCAAAGCTGATGCCCTACAAGCTCTCAAAGATGGTGAGTTCAACTATGAAGACGCAGATCCTTTCGATGAAATTATAAATTCTATAGAAATCAACTCGGTGAATGTTGAGAAGAAAAACTTACAGAATGTCGATACTGAGAGGGCTGAATACGAAGTAGAATTTGAGGTGATTGTTACCGCAAACTATTGCGTCTCAGATTATGACCGCTCACCTTGGGATCCTGAAGATAAGCAGTATGTCTTTGTCTTGAGTAATGAATCAACAGTAAAACATAAAGAAACTTACACTGCCCACTTAACTCTTGCTTATGACGACGGATTAAAAGCTAAAGCATATATTGAAGAGCTGTATTTCCAAGATGCGTACTTCGAACTGACTGATAATGACTCTGAAATCATTCACTTCAAAGAACTTGATATCAACGGTGAATGACATGAAGCTATATGTAATAGGTAATGGCTTTGATGTTCATCATGGCCTTGACACTAGGTATACATCTTTTGGGCTTTATCTCAAAAATAACTACTGGGAAACTTATGAGCTATTGCTTGACTATTACGGGTTTGCTGACTTAGACCCAGATTTTCCAACAACAATGTCAGACCCTTTATGGTCTGAATTTGAAACGAGTATGTCACTGCTTGATAAAGATTCAGTTTTGGAAGCAAACATGGATGCAATGCCAAACTATTCTTCAGATGACTTTCGAGACAGAGACCGATACACGCTTGAAATTGAGATGGAGCGAATACTTGGCCTTCTAACCACTGAACTGTATAAAGCATTCAAAGAGTTTATTTTGGCTGTACAGTTTCCTCAGTTTGATCACAGCCGATCAGTAAACATTGATAGAGACGCTGTTTACCTCACATTCAACTACACAGATACGCTTTCTCAATACTACGCAATCCCTGATAAGAACGTGCTATTCATTCACGGGAAAGCCGATGAACATATTGATGAGTTAATTCTCGGTCATGGTGTTGATCCTGAAAATTTCAAAGAGAAACCTGCCGAACCACCATCAGGATTGAGTGATGAAGATTTAGAACGTTGGATGGAATATCAATCTGATCAATATGACTACTCATTCGAGCGTGGTAAGGATGCGATCAATCAGTATTTCTCAGCAACTTTCAAGGGAACAGACCAGATCATAAAAAACAATGAAGACTTCTTTGCAAAGCTTGCCAATATTGATGAAGTCTATGTTCTCGGCCACTCATTAGCTGACGTAGATTTACCCTACTTCCAGAAGTTGGAGCAATCAGTCAGATCTGGAGCTAAATGGGTTGCGACATTTTATGACCCTGATGATGAGGAAGTGCACAGTGACACTCTAACAGGACTTGGAATAGCCAACGTTGCAGTTGTGAGAATGGAACAGATCTAAAAAAAATACTGTAATATCATTAGCAATTGCGGTTGATTGTAACATTGCTTTTTCTAAATTTTTCTTATGCGAAGCATTCAATTTTGAACAGCAGCTCTAACTCGAAATTGTCCAAAAACAATTTAGTTAGTCTTTTCGTACTACTAAATAAAAAATCGGCTCCAACTGGAGCCAATGAGATTTACGTTTCCTATGCTGATTTTGCCAACTTTTCCGCCAACATTTTGGGACAAAGGTGCGTGTAGCGTTTGAGGCTTGCAAGATCTTTATGACCTGTGATTGCAGCTATCTCCATCATGTTTAAAGTGGTCTCTTCAAAAAATCTACTAGTTGCTTCGTGCCTAAGATCATGAAACCGCAAATTCTTAATTCCTGCTCGTTTGACAACTTTTCGGAAAGCACCGCCAACTGTATAAACACTAATATCAAAAATAGGGCCTGACTTCATACGAGGCTGCGCTAATATTATTTCTTTAGCACGATTACTCAATGGTACAATACGCTTTTCATCATTTTTTGTATCTGTTAATAAGATAGTTGAGTTCACTTCGTCAAAATTCTCCCAACACATACAAGAATAACCCCATTTATTAAGTTGTTCTCTACTTCGTCCATTAACTATTTCACCTTGCCGCATAGCTGTTTCAATAGCCAAAGTGATTATTTCATCAATTTTTCCATCGTATTGCTCAGCATATGTCATCAACACGGCTTGTTCATGTCTAGGTAATCGGCGATCACGCGCTTTGCCTTTTGGTGGCAGCGAGATTGGAGTAACAGGGTTGCCATTAGGTAAGTGGATTTGCCACTCATTCATGGCATACTTGAACATACGTTCTAAATGCCCAAGTTCTTTACGTACTGTATCGCCGACAACTGTTTCCAAGCGATATTTTTTATACTCCCTAATGTTCTCTATTGATACATCTAGTAAAGAAAAGCCTTCAAAAACCTTCTTTATACGATCATTCATATACATAATACTTTTTGAAGATTTTTTTTCAGCTAAAGCTTCTTCCCAATACTGCTCTAAAGCCTCCACCACCAGTTTCTTTTTTGCAGCGTCAGTGGATTTAAAAGTAGACTGATCCATTGCTGTTTCCACTTTTCTAACCCATATTTCTGCATCGCTCTTCTTAGCGAATGTTCGACTCTGGCCTTTGAAGCCTTTACGGCGAACTTTCGCCTGCCACTTACCATTTTCGCGTTTTGTGATTGTTGCCATAAATAAACTCCTTTTAGTTGCAATGCCAACGTTGAACATCATCGCAGATCCCTAAAAGTATGTCTGGGGCAAGAAAATTGAAAAATTTGCCCCAATTACAGAACTGACAACATGGTAGATAAAAATATTTCGAAAAGTTCATGGTATACGCCTCGTGATGACAAATAAGACCCAAAAAATCTTGGTGTCCCTGAATTGTCCCAAAGGCTAAAAGAGAGGATGGCCCACCCGAGAGGATTCGAACCTCTGACCTATGCCTCCGGAGGGCATCGCTCTATCCAGCTGAGCTACGGGTGGTCAATAAAAACATACACTTAGCAATAAGTATTCACTAATAATTAGATGTAATGTGAACTTACCAAATACACTATAAGTTCACTATTACTGTGCTCCCAATTAACTCTAACTCCCCTTCCGGAGGGCCACGTGATATCCATTTCACCACGAGAGCACATTTGTTGCCGCCACACCAACTCGCGATATCAGTGCTTTAGCATCAGCAATGATAAAGAGATCTTTAAATAAATACCAGTAACATCAGCTTATATGCTTATTAATTAAACTCTTTTAAATAAAACACTTCACAATGGCTTAAAAACACGCTATTTATTCTTATTGAATAAGAAACAGTAACGGTTTAGTAACATTGAAACTATGATTGTCGCTGTGCGGATGGATTTAATACGAGGAAATAATGATGAGTTTAATGTCTACTGAGCAAGTTGCTGAATTTTTAGGTGTAAAAGTAGAGCGTGTAAAACGTCTCTCTAGAGAAAGTTTATTAATTGCTAAATCAGAAGATGAAAATGGTGAACCACAATTTGATACAGCCGAAGTAACAAAATACAAAGAGCTCGCCGAGCGCTTTGGTGGTCTTTAACATCTATAAAAAAGTATTATTAACGAGTTTAGTTAGCTGCGCGCGTAACATTACAGATTTACTAGTTATGCTGCGCTCTTCATACCAGCCAATACATAACACTAAAAAAAACAGCTTATAGTAATTCAACTTATTCATTGAAAGATTAAACGTTTTTGTTTTATCGATACTATTTTTATAGTTATTTAACAATGCACTTTCACTGCTCTCATTAAGATTAAAGCTCACTGCAAGGGCTGCCAAATCAAAATACACATCATTAGTTTGTGCATATTCAAAGTCAATTAAATACATGCCCGAAGCATTTACAATAATGTTATCTTTTACTAAGTCGTTATGACAAAAGCCTGCATTAAATGACATAGCTGCAACGGCTTTGAGTGCCTTCTCTATTTGAGGTTTGTATTGCGTATATACGTGGGTGCTTTGATAAAAATGAAGCTCTTTAGCTATATCCATTGGCGCGGTAGACACTTTGTAATTGTGCACTTGAGCAAGTTTATTAATAAAGCTAAGCGTTATATCCGATTGCGCGCTCTTGCCTTCAATATAATTAAACACCGCACGACCGTTTTCTTTATCAAGCCAAATAGGCGCAGGACATATATTAAAGTCGCTTAAAAAGCGCTGCGCTTCAAGACCGTCACTTGGCCAATGGCTTTTATAACACTTTAACAAATACCCTAGTTGCTCGGTACGTATTAAAAAATTATCGTTACTAAAGCCATTAAATAATCGCTCGCTTGAAACAATGCTTGTAGGCTCTATAAACGCACTACACATTTTTACTAACTGAGTATGCTCAATCATTGATTAAAGCTGTGCTAGAGGCTTAGCTTGGCTTTGTTCGTACTCTTCGTACCAAGTTTTAAAGCCCCACGCTGCCATAATGGTATAAAATATAAAGAGTGCTAGCGTTGGGTAATAGCCTTTTTCATAATATAAATACATAGAAGCGGCATCTATTACAATCCAGTACAGCCAGTTTTCGAGGACTTTTTTAGCCACTAAGTAAGTAGTTACTACGGCAAAACACGTTGTAAAGCTATCAAGATAAGCAAAATCGGCATGAGTATAGTTTTGCATAACGTAACCAATAACTATTGCAGCTACGGTTGTTAAACTAATTAAAACAGCATGACGGTTTATCGACCACGATGTAATATTTAAATTTGCAGCCTTGCCTTTACGCCATACAACCCAGCCAAATACAGCCATATACATATAATAAAAATTAAGTAATGACTCCATAAGCAATGCGCCATTCCAGTACATTATTGTATAAATGAGCGTGCTAAAAAATGCCGCTGGCCAACACCATAAGCTTTCTTTTATTGCTAATAATAAATAAGCCATCGACAACCCTACCGCAATATATTCCCAATGCGACATTGCTGTAAAACCACTTAAGGTTTGTGTTAAAAAGTCCATATTATGCAGTTACCGTTTAGTTGTGCCGATTGTTATACCAATCTGCTTATATACGGGGTCTATTTAACGTTAAGAAAATTACGCTAGAACTAGGCAAAAATTTTTGTATCTAGTTGTTCTAAATAAAAAATTTTAACGACGTTATAGTGCAATTTAATTCGTTAAATTGATCAAAGATTTATGCAGGTTGGTATTATAGGTTATTCAGGCGATAAGTCGCCAGAGAGAAACTTACATACAAAAATAGCTTTACCAAATTCTTCATATGAACGTTTAATTTCGGTATTTAACACCTGCATTACTAAATCGTAATCACCAAAAATTTGCGTTGATAACGTGTTAGTAATCACTTTTAAATCATCGTATTCGTTTAATCTGTCAATAAAGCCCTGAATAAACGGGATATAATCTTGGTGAAGTGGGTATTTACTGATCTCTACTGATAATTTCATTTTTGACTCTTTATTTTAATTACCGATTACAACAAGTCATTCAATGCTAGAGCCGTTATTAAATACAGTGTAAAATCGCTGCAACACTCAATTGAAATGAGCTTAAAATGGCACGTAGAATAACCTACAAATATAAAAACGAACCGCGCGAGATTAATTTCGCTAAAGATAAATACCACGACATGTATCAAGCAATTGCTGCCGCCGAAGGTATTGATCTAACTAATTACTTAAGCATGGTACAGCAAATAGAAATGACCTCAAAAGGGTCTGCTTCTGTTCGTAACTTTCGCGACCAAGAATTTGCCCGTATGGGCTTTAGCGACGTTTACTTTATAAAAGAGTAAATACCGCTTTATAGCTGTATTAACGCTGATACTCATAACTTACGCGCGGTGTAATATTACATAATAGCTCGTAAGGGATAGTATCAGCGCATAATGCTATTTCTTCAACTGGTAGCTCAGGGCCCCACATAGTGACTCTGTCGCCCACTTTAATATTGTGCTCATTAGCGCCTATATCTACGCTAATCATATCCATAGCAACACTGCCAACAATACCATAACGCTGCTTACCAATTACAACTGGCGTGCCCTCTTTAGCATGCCGAGGATAACCATCGCCATAACCCATAGCCACAACAGCTAACTTGGTTGGTTTATCGCTTTTCCAACGTCCGCCATACCCTACCGCCTCATTGGCTGGTACATTACGCACTGCAATTACGCGCGTAGTTAAGCGCATAACTGGTTTTAATTTATGTTGTTGCCCAATACTATTTGCCATTGGCGATACGCCATATAACATAAGCCCAGGGCGTACCCAATCACCATGGCCGCTCGGCCATGCAATAATACCAGCAGAATTTGATAAACAATGTGCTTGGTCAATACCATTCACTAAGTTATCAAATAACGTGATTTGTTGAACCGTTTTGGCATTATCAACATCATCAGCACACGAAAAGTGGGTCATTAAATTAACGGTATTTTTGGCGTTAGGTGTTTTTTGTAAGCGGTTATAAAACTCTTCAAACTGCTCTGGTGCAATACCTAGTCGATGCATACCTGTATTTACTTTTAACCAGCATGTTATTGGCGCATCAAGCTTTGCTTTTTCAAGCGCGGCTAATTGGTATTCATCATGAATAATAGTTTGAAAGTTATTAGCGAGTAAAATAGGTAAGTCGGCTTTGTTAAAAAAGCCTTCTAGTAAAACTATTGGCTTTGTTAAGCCCCCAGCTCGAAGGGCAAGCCCTTCATCTATTCGCGCCACAGCAAATGCGTCAGCATTATTTAAATGCTGCGCAATCGTTACTAAACCATGCCCGTAAGCATTTGCTTTTAGCACCGCCATTACTTTGCTGTTAGGTGCAAAGCACTTAACTTGCGCTAAATTATGCGCAAGTGCAGCTAAATTAATTTCAGCAGTGGCTAGGCGCATTAGTAATCATCATCTACCGCTGGTCCCGCGTAATTATCAAAGCGAGAAAATTGACCTTGGAATGTTAAACGCACTTTACCAATTGGGCCGTTACGTTGTTTACCTATGATAATTTCGGCAATACCTTTGTCAGTACTGTCTTCGTTATAAACTTCATCACGGTAAATAAACATGATTAAATCGGCATCTTGCTCTATCGACCCCGACTCACGTAAATCTGAGTTAATAGGACGTTTATCGGCACGTTGCTCTAGCGTACGGTTAAGCTGCGAAAGCGCAACAACCGGACATTTTAGCTCTTTTGCTAGTGCTTTAAGTGAACGTGAAATTTCAGCAATTTCTAGCGTTCGGTTATCAGCAAGGCTTGGTACACGCATTAACTGCAAGTAATCGACCATGATCATACTAATGCCACCGTGGTCGCGGGCTATACGCCTTGCACGTGAACGTACATCGGTAGGTGTTAAGCCCGATGCATCATCAACGTACATTTTACCTTTTTCCATCAACAAGCCCATTGTTGATGAAAGTCGTGCCCAATCGTCATCATCTAATTGACCAGTACGTACCTTAGTTTGGTTAATACGGCCAAGAGACGCTAACATCCTCATCATAATTTGTTCTGAAGGCATCTCTAGTGAGTAAATTAATACTGGTTTGTCTTGAGTCATTGCAGCATGTTCTGCAAGGTTCATCGCAAAAGTGGTTTTACCCATTGATGGACGCGCTGCAACAATAATTAAGTCAGAAGGCTGTAAGCCCGTCGTCATTTTATCAAGATCGGCATAACCTGTACTTACACCCGTAACACCATCTTGTGGTGATTGATAAAGCTCTTCTATTTTATCAACGGTTTTTTCAAGGATGCTATGAATGCTTTGCGGGCCTTCATTATTTTTTGTTCGTTGCTCAGCTATTTTAAACACTTTGCTTTCGGCAAAATCGAGTAAGTCGTGACTGGTACGTCCTTCGGTGTTAAAACCCGCTTCTGCAATTTCGTTCGCTACGCCAATCATTTCACGTACAACAGCACGTTCGCGTACAATACTTGCGTAAGCGTCAATGTTAGCAGCACTTGGCGTGTTTTTAGCTATTTCTGCTAAATAAGCAAAGCCACCAATTCCTGCCAGTTTATTATTTTTTTCTAAACTTTCAGAAATAGTGATTAAATCTATCGGATCGCCAATCTCAGCAAGTGCCGTCATCGCCTCAAAAATTAACTTGTGCGTGCGGGTATAAAAATCCTGTGATACAACAAGCTCCGCTACGCGGTCAAAAGCTTGGTTATCAAGCATTAAGCCACCTAAAACAGATTGTTCAGCTTCTATTGAATGGGGAGGAACTTTAAGTGTATCGACTTGCTTATCTGGTTTGGCCATAACTTCACAGTAGTAAAATTGAATGGCTCTATTCTATCGACTTGAAGGGGCTGTGCAAATAGAAAAGCAGGAAATCTTTTCCTGCTTTTTGTAATCGTGAAGGTGAATGAGCGTTATTTAATACGAAGCTCTATGCGTCCACTAATTGTATCCATTTCAACATTAGCATTACCGCCATTAATGCTAAATTCTAAATCACTGGCTGGGCCGTATTTAGCTTTACTGACTTTATCGCTAGTAACTTTATTAATGATTTTTCCATTAGCGTGCGCTTTAATTTCAAAATTTGCAGATATGCTGTCAGGAAAGTAAAAATCACCATCGCCACTTACCGATTCAAAACGTACATCACCGCCTTTTAAAAGCTCTTTAATATGTACTTCGGCTTCGCCATTTACCGTGTTAATACGTAAGTTTTTAATTGACGATAGCGTAAAATCTATATCGCCATTTACATTTTCAAGGCGCACATCATTGGCGCTTGAGGTTGATTTAATATCGCCATTAACAGCGCTAAAACGTAGTTCACCACTTGATTCTCTATCGTTAATTTCGCCATTAACGGTTTCAAATTGAATATTACCACTTAGGTTTTCAGCGTTCACATCACCATTTACGGTGGTAAGCTTAATATTACCGGCAATATCATCTACTGTAATTTCGCCATTAACCACATCAACTTCAGCGCCATTTTTTAGCTCTTTTGCAGTCACCGATACATTAACGCCAGCAAACTCTAAACTACTGCTTTTAGGCATAAATATGGTTAAGCTTGAGCCATCGCCATTATTACCCCAATTTGATTTACGTGGCATTTTTACAATAAACTGAGTTTTATCGCCATTTGTTTTAAGCTCATAACCCTCGGCTTTGTCATCAAGCTCGCCAGATACTTTAAATTCGTTTTTATCCCAGCCTGTAATATGTATATCACCGCGTTGGTTTTCAATAAAAATAGTGCCGCCACTTGGTACGTCTATTTGCTTATCTATTTTTTCACCCGCTAATACCGCCAACGGAAATAAGCTCAGTCCTAATAAAATCGCTTTCATGTCGTACTCCTAAATGTGCTGCCAACGTGGCGCGTGCACCTTGTTAATTAAATCAAGTTGTTGTTGATATACTTGCGCTAACATTGTTAGTAGCGCTTGGTTTTGTGGCTCATTTTCAAGAACTTGCTTTATTGCTTGCTCTGCGTTTTCAAGCTCTTGTAGCTGCGTTTGCCAGTTAGTGGTCAATGCTTCTTTATTTTCATATTCAACCAACAAACTGTTTTTTTGCGCCGAAAAGTAATCACTTATAGCCACTACGGGTTGTGGCTCGGGCGCTATAACAAATAAATTTACAGCAATTAAAGCCGCTAATGTGCAGGCAGTTATTGCTGTTAGTTTTGGCCAAATAGCAGTGCCTTTTAGGTCCTGCTTATTACTAACCATTGCTCGCTCAATTCCCGCCCACAGGTCTTTTTGTGGCGTAATATCTTTATCAAACGTGTTTAATGACTCATTTAAATAGTCGTCAAAATTTGGTTTATTCATTTTCATACCACTCTTGTAGTAGCTGCCTAGCACGATGATATTGCGACTTACTTGAACCAACAGCCATACCTAACTGATCGACTATTTCCTCGTGCCTGTAACCTTCGATTGCAAACAACACAAACACCATACGTGCGCGCTCAGGGAGCCTTACTATTAATTTATCGAGACCATTTAGGCCTTTGCAGTCATTAGCTGATTGCTCATCCATCCCGCAGTGTTCAATGCTCACTACTTTTTGCAGCCAATTTTTTTGCTTGCGTAAGTAACCAATTGCTACATTACTTGCAACACTGTAAAGCCAAGTAGAAAACTGCGAACGCCCATCAAACAATGCTATTTTACGCCATACCTGTACAAACACTTCTTGGGCTGCATCTTCAGCATGCGCTTGGTCGGCTAATAAACGTAAACACAAACCGTAGACTCGTTTTATATGTAACTCATAAAGCGTTGTGTATGCGCCTTGATCACCTGATTTAACACGCTCAATGAGTGTAGCTTCGCATAAAGGCGTTTGTTCGGGTTTAACGTGTAACATCCGTGATGTCGCCTTTTAATTATTATTATTGAGTTAGTGTATTGATAAGTTAGACGTAATAACAGTTCGAAAAGGTTTAAAGGGAATGAAAAAACAATCGAATAAAAAAGGGGCTTATACGAGGCTTTATACCAATTCGCTTAATTAAGTGATCTATTTTGAGGATTGGTATTATTTAACTGTGCCCTTAACTAATAAAGTTAGCCAAATTACAGACACAAAAAAGCCGTGCTAATAGCACGGCTTTTGTCGCTTAATTAAAAATTAAGCTTCAGCGATTACGATTACTTTAATAGTAGCCGTTACGTCTGAGTGAACTGAAATTGATACGTCAAATTCACCTGTCTCACGGATAGTACCTAGAGGCAAACGAACTTCTGACTTAGCAACTTCAACACCAACAGCTGAGATAGCGTCAGCGATGTCACGAGTACCGATTGAACCGAATAACTTACCTTCGTCACCAGCTTTAGATACTAATGTAACTTCTGCTAATGCTTCTAGTTTTTCAGCGCGTGCTTGTGCAGCAACTAACTGTTCAGCGATTTTCGCTTCAAGTTCTGCACGACGAGCGTCAAACGTTTCAATGTTAGCTTTAGTCGCAGGAACTGCCTTACCTTGAGGGAAAAGGAAGTTACGTGCGAAACCAGATTTAACTACAACCTGTTCACCTAGGCTACCTAGGTTAGCGATCTTATCTAGTAGAATAACTTGCATGTTTCTACACCTTTTAAAAACTGTTAATCCGCTGCTTACTTATGTAAGTCAGTGTATGGAAGAAGGGCTAAGTAGCGAGCACGCTTAATAGCAGTTGCTAGCTGGCGCTGAAATTTAGCGCTAGTACCTGTGATACGGCTAGGTACGATTTTGCCACTTTCTGTAACATAGTTTCTAAGAGTAGCTAGATCTTTGTAATCGATTTGTTTTACGCCTTCCGCTTTAAAGCGGCAGAACTTACGACGTCTGAAATAACGTGCCATGAGATTAATTCCTCAAATAATTCTTTCTATATGCTGAGCATGCAAAACCAATTGGCTAAGGCCGTTACGACCTTCGTGGCGATTTAAAAAACCACTCACTTGCAATGCCTGCCCAACGTGCAAATGTTGAGTCTGTTGTTGCATTTGCTTTCCACTGGCAACTACCTGAAGCCTCACGTAACTATTACGGTTAAGGTCTGCTTCGGTTTGCATCGATTTATGTTCTACAACAAAAATACAATGCGGGATGCCAGCAGGGCTTTGGCTAAACTTGGGAGTTTTACAAACTACCCCAGATATAACCAGCTGATTCATATATGGGCTAACCATTATAGTAACTGCTGATTACATGCCATGCTAGGACTCAAAACAATTAAGCAGCTGGTGCTTCTTTCTTCTCTTCTCTTGCAAGAGGAGACGCTTCAGTTTCAGCAGTTTTAGTGCGGATAACTAAGTTACGAAGCACTGCATCGTTGTAGCGGAAAGTAGTTTCTAGCTCGCTGATTACTTCAGTTGGTGCTTCAACGTTCATAAGAACATAGTGAGCTTTATGAAGCTTGTTAATTGGGTAAGCCAATTGACGACGGCCCCAATCTTCAAGACGGTGGATAACACCACCAGCTTCAGTGATAGAACCAGTATAACGTTCGATCATACCAGCAACTTGCTCACTCTGATCTGGGTGAACCATGAATACGATTTCGTAATGACGCATGGATATTCCTTACGGTTAATAGAGCCTTCTACCGTTTCGGCCGGTCGGTTTAAGGCAAGGAATTAATAGTTTAAAAGCCGAAATGAGCGCGCATTTTACGCTTAGACGGATAATTAAGCAAGCAGGTTTTTTAAGCTTTTATAGATAAGAGTTAAAAGGTAATTATTACGAGCTTCGCTCGTCGCGTCTGCAAGCTGCTCGCCTACCGAAAAAGTTAAGCACAGAGTGCAATGTCTCTTGTAGAAGCCGAGCTTACTCGCGTGAAAAGCGATAGCTTTTAATTGCTTAA
>NZ_PJBR01000028.1:0-39358 GCF_002863625.1 Pseudoalteromonas sp. MelDa3
GCGGATCTGGTATATTTCGTTAACTGGTTCAAATAATAACAATTATTAATAATTAAGGTTGACCCGTGGTTTACAGACGCCCTCCATCGCGTTTTGGATTGAATTCTTTAAGTGTAAAACTATCGCTACTCATATCCGCTATTTGCTTAATAGCTGGGGTATGTGCGGCTGCCTTAATGCTTAAATCTGAAGAGAAGCAACTCGTTTTTGAAGAACACGAAGTTTTAAAAAGCTCGACAGACTTATTAGTGAAGCAATTTAATGAGCGCATTAAAACTAAAGTAAATATTGCTCAACAAGCTAATAACGTAGTAACACAACAACTTTTTCAACCCAATTCACCAATTAATTTAAGCAATAAATCACAGTTACAATTTAATAGTGACGGTACGATTCGCAGTGCCTCGGCTGATGGTTTATCAGCAGCATTTTTACCACAGCAAAATTACTCTCCTTTTTATAAACGCCTATTTAATGATTCTGAGATGCTGTGGCGTATAATTTCTCCTACACTGGTACACGACTTTTTTAACTTTTATCTAATAACAGATGATGATTTTATTCGTGTTTCTCCTCCTAATTGGGCATTAAACGCACCTGCCGACTTTAGAGCAACGAATGGCTCAACTTATAAATCGATTAAAAGCACGCTTGAAACAGTAAGAGAGCCTGCATGGTCAAAAGTCTATTACGATACAGTATGGCGCAAATGGGTTATTAGCTTACTAGTGCCAGTTTATGTCGATAATGAGTTTTTAGGTGTGACGGGGAGCGATATTTCCCTCAACAAACTTATTTCGTTTTTACCTGTTGGTGATAAAGAAAAACACCTACTTGTGTTTGATAGTAAAGGGCAATTGTTAGCGCACCCAGACTTAAATCCGACCTTACTAGCCGACTATGGTAGCGATAATAAAGCACTCGCTACTAATGAATTTGTAAACCCAGCACTGCAGTCGATTATTGAT
Organism: Pseudoalteromonas sp. MelDa3; assembly: GCF_002863625.1. NCBI lineage: Bacteria > Pseudomonadati > Pseudomonadota > Gammaproteobacteria > Alteromonadales > Pseudoalteromonadaceae > Pseudoalteromonas > Pseudoalteromonas sp. MelDa3. The sequence goes on from NZ_PJBR01000028.1 coordinate 969, forward strand.
GATGTAATTGCGGTGAAATTACCTGAATACGCAAATTCGTTTGAAAAAAATGACGAAGCTCATATTATCAATATTCGTAAGATTGATGACTTAGATTGGTACATAGGGGTATATAAAAAGCGCTCATCTACGTTATCTGCATTACAAGATTTAAAACTGAAGTTTTTTGGTCTCTTTATTTTATACGCAATATTAGTTGCCTTATTGCTGCATCAAGCGCTTTATCAACTAGTCCTTCGCCGTTTACATACTTTGGTTTATGCAGTTACAAGTTTTGGCAAAGGTCAATTAACTACAGAATTTCCACCAGAAAATAAAGATGAAATTGGCACGCTTAATGGCTCATTTAGAGACATGACGGTAGAAATTCGCAAACTTATCGATGGCTTAAACCAGAGAATTACAGAAAAAGAAATTGCTGAAAAAGCAGCTAACCGTTTATCTAAAGCGGTAGCATTCTCGGGCACTGGCGTTGTGATCACCGATGAGAATTTTGTAATTGAATACGTAAATCCAAAAATGCTCGAAATGACAGGCTACCCAGAAAGTCATTTTAATAGAGCACCATTACTTAATATTATTGCCTCAGAAATGTCTATTTTAGTTGAAGATATAGACATAGATTTACGCAGCCGTAATTACTGGCGCGGTGATACATTAATTCAAGGCTTGAATAAAGAGCCAATTTGGGTGTCTTTAAGTGTTTCGCCAATTCGTGAAGAGGGCGGTGAAATAACCAGTTATGTAGCATCTGCACAAGACATTTCGTTTGTAAAAGAAAGCCAGCGTAAAATGGAGCAGCTTGCTTACTTTGACACCCTTACGGGCCTTGCCAACAGAACGTTTTTTAGAATGCAATTGCGTAAATCAATGGCATTAGCAGAACGTGGGCACTATGCATTTGCATTGTTTTACTTTGATTTAGACGAATTTAAACGTATTAACGATACATTAGGTCACGATGCCGGCGATCAATTATTAATTGAAGTGGCAAACAGACTTAAAAAACGTTTACGAGCCGAGGACACCATAGCGCGCTTAGGTGGTGATGAATTTGCAGTATTACTCAGTGGTATAGAAAGCCAAGCTCACGCGACTGATGTTGCCAATACAATTCAAAAAACACTGAATGTGCCTATAAAACTAGGTAGTAATGAAGTTATTGTGAGCGCGAGTATTGGTATTACAATGGCTCCGTACGATAGCCTAGAAGAAGATCAGTTATTAAAACATGCTGACTTAGCAATGTATGAGGCAAAAGCAAAAGGGCGTAATACATTCCATTTTTATAGCCAAGAATTGAACGCAGCTGCTAATGAGCGTTTATTTATTGAAAATGAGCTACGTATAGGACTAAAAGAAAAACAGTTTGTAGTTTACTACCAACCTCAAGTTGATAGTCGTACTCATCAGGTCATTGGCTATGAAGCGTTATTAAGATGGTTCCACCCAACTGAAGGCGCAATCCCTCCAGATAAATTTATTCCTATTGCAGAAGCGACAGGCCTTATAGTTGAATTAGGCGAATGGGTGCTTCAAGAGTCTTGTGATTTTGCCGTAAGATTAACAAAGCAAGGCTTAGAAAATAATATATCGATAAACTTATCGGCTCGCCAGTTCAAAGACTCAAGCTTAGTCTCAACACTGAGTAAAATGATAATTAGGACGGGTGTTTCGGCTAAGCGCCTTCACTTAGAGCTTACCGAAAGTATGCTAATGGGAAATGTAGAAGCTGCAATTACACAACTCCACGAGCTTAAAGCCTTAGGTATATCTATTTCTATTGATGATTTTGGTACTGGCTATTCGTCACTCAGTTACTTAAAACGATTCCCGGTTGATATATTGAAAATTGACCGTTCATTTGTAAAAGATATCCCTGAGGATACAAATGATATGGAAATCACTGCCGCTATTATTGCCATGGCGCAAAAGTTAAAGCTAGACGTGGTCGCAGAAGGGGTTGAGACAATAGAGCAGATGCAGTTTTTACAAAATAATAATTGTTTCATTGTACAAGGCTATTATTTTAGTAAACCAATTGCTGAGCACGAACTACCAAAATTGTATGAAAGGTTAAATGAACTCTCAAATAGCGAAGTAAGTAGTTAATAAAATTGCGGATTAACCACCCGCAATTTTAACTTTAAATTTTAACGCTTCTAAAATGGCTTTTAGTTTATCGCGGTCATCACCTTGCACTTCAATAATGCCTTCTTTTACTGCGCCGCCTTGGCCCATTTTGCTTTTTATAGTTTTAGCTAACTTTTTTAAATCATGATCTTTTGGATCAATGCCTACAACTAACATTACGCCTTTGCCTTTACGTCCTTTTGTTTGACGCTCAATGCGAATAAAACCATCTTTAAAAAGCTTAGCTTCTAACTCTTTTTCTGGTTTTGGCTGGTCAATGCGACCCATACTTGTTGAATATACTAAGTGACTATCACTCATACCTTACCTTTATGGATAAAAATTAATTAAATATTGGCGTAAATGATAGCAAATTTGAAGTTGTGTGTTTTTCTTTTTGCTAAATACTTTTAACAGGTTATATTTAGTTCAAAGGAAATATTATTGGAGTTTAATATGAGTTTAACTAAGAATGAATCAGTCGATGGCACTACATTAACAATACAAATCAAAGGTAAATTTGACTTTAATTTAGTGCAATCTTTTCGCCAAGCTTATGCCCAAATGAGCGAAAAAACAGTAAAGGTTATTATCGATTTAAGAGAGACTGACTACATGGATAGCTCAGCACTTGGCATGTTACTTAACATGAAAAAAACAATTGATAGCCAAGTGAAAACTATTGAAATAAGCAATTGCCAACCTCAGCTTAGAAAAATTCTACAAATTTCACGTTTTGATAAAAAGTTTGATATTAGCTAATGATACATGTGTTAATTGTAGATGATCAGGCGCTCAATCGCATTTTACTAAGTAAAATGCTTGAGCAAGAGGGTTATAAAATATCAGTGGCTTATAACGGGCTAGATGCACTTAATGTACTTAAAAGAGAGCAAATAGACGTTGTTTTACTTGATGTTTTAATGCCTGTAATGGATGGTTTTGAAGCTGCTGAAAAAATAAAGCAGCAGTATAGTGAAGTTTACTTACCGATTATTTTTATAACCTCCTTAGAAGATCAAGCAAGTTTTGAGCGCTGCCTCGAAGTGGGTGGCGATGACTTTATTCATAAACCATTTGAAAAAGTTATTCTGCATGCAAAAATTAAAGCACATATTCGCACCAGAGAGCTGAGTAAAAAAGCAAACCAACAAAAGAAATTGCTTGAATATCATCACAATCAAATTGAACGTGAACACGAAATAATTGAGCATATTTTTAATAACTCATTAGAAAACCAAGGTAAGTTTAAAGAGTATTTAGATTTTAATTTATCACCGGCCTCTATGTTTAACGGCGATATGTTTTTAGTAGCGCAAAGCCCAATCGGTAATTTGTATTGCATGTTGGGAGATTTTACGGGCCATGGCCTTGCAGCAGCTATTGGTGCACTACCAACTTCTCGTGTGTTTTATACTATGGTACAAAAAGGCATGGCGGTTAACGATATTGCCTGTGAGCTAAATACACTACTGTACAACCTACTACCTGGGCATATGTTTTGTGCTGCAACCATTATAGAGCTTAGTGCATCAGGTAAAAGTGTTTCTGCATGGATGGGCGGCTTACCCGATGCCTACCTAATAGATAAAGACGGTAATGTAAAACAAACATTAGAATCGCAGCATATGGCACTGGGGATTTTAGATGAACAAGAATTTGAATATGAAGTTATTCATTTTGAAACAAATAGTAATACACGCCTAGTATTAGCAACCGACGGTATTATAGAAACGGCAAACAAAGAGGATATATTTTTTGGGGAAGAGCGTTTTTTACAAACCTTAAAAAGTAAATCGATGATTAGTAGTGAAGACATAGTTGCTAATGTTACTAAGTTTGCAGATGGTACTAAGCAGCAAGACGATTTAAGCATTGTTTTACTAAACTGCCTGCCTTTAATTCCTGAGGAACAAGAGCGAGAAGCATTTTCTACTTTAGCTTTTAATTTGTCTTTGAGCTTAAACTCAGAGCAAATAAAAAAAACAGACCCCGTTTACGACGTCGTTAATATTTTAAGCAGTGTTGAGGGTCTAAATACTCATCGTTCTAATATATTTTTACTGTTGTCTGAGGCTTATAACAATGCGCTTGATCATGGTGTATTAGGACTTAACTCAGAAATTAAAAAACAAGAAGACGGCTTTTTTCGATATTACGAGTTGAGAGAGGCAGCCCTTGCTAAACTTACAGATGCCATGATTATTATTGATATGCGCTATTGCCCCGACACGCTCAGTTTATATTTTATTATTTGTGATTCAGGCCGAGGGTTTAGTAGTAAGCACGATGAGTTGGCAAAGGCTAATAACGAATTTGGCAGAGGGGTGTCTTTATTAGAAGAAATAGCCGAAAAAGTCACTTATAACGCCAGTGGTAACCAAGTTGAAATGTGCTACAAGTTGAGCTAGCTCTGTAAAAATATCCATGCTATTATTCTCGAAACTTTAGATGTATGGATGGCCAAATGATTTCTTCTTACTTAAAACAAGCACAACTTAGTGCTAATCCAGCTTTGATTTCAACAGAGCTTGAAAAGCTTGATCTACATTTAGCAAACACTGCTTTGCCTGATGTGTGTTGGGAGTATCAAATACCAGAGCTTGGCGAGGGCGGTGCATGTAGTTTATTTGGTTACTTACAAGATGAGCCATTCAAATTAACTGACTATATTAAAAATGATGAGCAAACACAGTTTAAGCTGGCTAATTTACAACGTATTGTAAGCTACATTGAGCAGCAAACGGGCGTTGATTGGTATGGTATTTATCAATCAACTAATACCCCTGAAGGTAATCAACTATTAAAATTGGCTTATCATGGAGCGCCTAGTCGTCCGTTGTTTCCTTTAACGCAAGCATTTGCAGCTGGCAGTAACAACGTACAGGTTGCGCTATCTCACAAGGGCCGCATTATTAATAACGTTGAGGCGTATTTATCACAAGGTGGTGAATACTACACATGCGATCCTAAAGTTAAATCAGAAACCTGCCTACCTTTATTTAATGCACAAAATGAATGCGTTGGTATTGTAGATGCAGAAGCCTTTAAAAATGATTTTTTTGATGAAAAGACACTTGCCGTTTTAATTGCATGTTGTATTAAAATTCCTCACTTTCTAGTGTAAATAACGCTAGTCAATATGATGTGCTTTTATGTTAAGCTTAGCTTAACAGCTAACCCCTAAATAACGATAAGAGATAGCCAATGTTCTCAGTATTAAAACCATTACCAACAGATCCTATTCTTGGCCTTATGGCGGCCTATAAACAAGATACAAACCCTAATAAAATTGATTTAGGTGTAGGTGTCTACAAAGATGAGCAAGGCAATACACCGGTTCTTAAAGCGGTTAAAAAAGCTGAAGCGTTTCGTCTTGAAAACGAAATGAGCAAATCTTACATTGGTTTAGCGGGTAATTTAGATTACTGCCAAAAAATGGAGCAGTTACTATTAGGTGAGCATCAAGTATTACTAGCTAACCGCGTACGTACTGCGCAAGCTCCTGGTGGTACGGGTGCACTTCGTGTTGCAGCTGAATTTATTAAGCGTTGTAATACAGACGCAACTGTTTGGGTAACTAACCCAACATGGGCTAACCATATTAGCTTGTTTGAAGCTGCAGGCTTAACAGTAAAAGAATACCCATATTACGATTACGAAAATAAAGATTTATTGTTTGATGAAATGATCAACACACTTAAACAAGTGCCTAAAGGTGATGTGGTTTTACTGCATGCATGTTGTCATAACCCAAGCGGTATGGATTTAAACGAAACACAGTGGAACACGGTTGCCGAACTGGCAAAAGAAGTTGGCTTTACACCACTTGTTGATATTGCGTACCAAGGCTTTGGTGCCTCACTTGAAGAAGATGCACGTGGCTTACGTATTTTAGCCGATGCAGTAGAAGAGCTAATTATTTGTTCTTCATGTTCTAAAAACTTTGGCTTATACCGCGAGCGTATTGGTGCATGTTCACTAATTGCAAAAGACAGCGCAACAGCAGATATTTCAAACTCTGTAATGCTAAGCGTTGTACGTAGTATTTACTCAATGCCGCCAGCGCATGGTGCTGACATTGTTAATACTATTTTAAGCAGTACAGAGCTTACACAATTGTGGCACTCTGAGCTTGATGAAATGCGTAGTCGTATAAATGGCTTACGTAGCTTAATTAAAGAAAGCTTAGCAACTAAAGATATTGCTCAAGACTTCTCATTTATTGAACGCCAAAACGGTATGTTTTCTTTCTTAGGTATTAATAAAGAGCAAATTGCTCGCCTACAAAAAGAATACGGCATTTACATAGTTGGCTCTAGCCGCGTAAATGTTGCAGGTGTTAGTCATTCAAATATTGAATACTTTTCAAATGCTGTAGCTGACGTTTGTAAATAAACGCAGTTAATATAAAAAACCGCACATCATAATGATGTGCGGTTTTTTATTATCTAAATTTAAACAAAAAGCAGCAATCTTTAACCGATAGCAGGAATAAGCCCCGCCATTTGCATAAACTGCGCAGCAATAATAGTTATGCCACATATAGCTGCTATACCAAGCCCAACATTCCCACTTTTAACTTGGTAGCCTGTTTTATTTGATGTTGTACGCTGTTTATAAACCATTGCTACAGGCAAAAATATTGCCAGTACAACAAGTGCTATTGCAGCGTACCCTAAGGCCATAATAAAGCCTTGAGGATAAAACAATGCAAAGCCAAGTGGCGGAATAAACGTAATTAAGGCCGTTTTAATTCGGTCTGTTTTATTGTCACCCTTTTTAAATGCATCAGCAAAAAAATCAAATAACCCTAAACTCACCCCTAAAAATGATGTCGCAAGTGCTAAATCAGCAAATAACTTAACGGCCGTTGCCACACTTGGGTTATGCGCAATACTTGCCACGCTAGATACAAACCCATTAAGACCTTGGCTGTTGAGTAAATCAGCTTGGCTCATAATACCTTGGCTAAGTAGTTGCCAAAAAATATAAATGACTAAAGGTAGGGCGGCTCCAGCAATCATTACTTTGCGCAGTACTTTTATTTCAACACCAACATATTTAACAATAGAGGGGATAGATCCATGAAAGCCAAACGAAGTAAATATAACCGGTATAGCTGAAAGGATTAACCCTTGCTCCACAGGCATCTCTAATAAGTGTTTACCCTGCACATAAGGAGTAAGCATGTAAAACAAGCTAGCTAATACAATAATTTTTATTGTAAATAACACTCTGTTTAGTTTATCTACCTTGCTAGTGCCTAGCGTTACCACACTTGCAATAATAACAGCGAGGATTACAGAGCCAAACTGTGGGGCTATATTTACATCAAAGCCTATATTTATACGCGCTTGGAGTTGTGCACCACCACCTGCAATATAAGCAGCGCATAAAGCGTAAAATAAAAAAACCATCGAAAAATTCGCAATATATTGTCCGCGCTTTCCAAGCCATAATTTAGCCAATGTATTTAACGTTGCATCGCGTGGTGCATATTGGTGTAGCTCTAACATGAGTAGTGCGGTGTAGGTCATTAGTAACCAGCTAGCAATTATTAATGCAAGTGCAGTACTAAACCCAAGCCCGGCAGATGCAATTGGCAATGCCAACATACCCGCACCAATAGTGGTGCCTGCAACAATTAACATGCTTCCAGTTGTTTTATTTTTAAGCACTTAATTACCTTAATTATTATTAATATTGATGCACCATATAACTAGTTGCTCAAATCTCAAATAGTTTTGTAATAAAAGAGCGGTATTAAAATGTAACTTACAATTTACAACTGTATTTATTAAGGACTTTAGTGTTTAAAAAGTACTAAAACACAGTAGTGAGCGTATAATTTATTCTTTGTTTTATTGATTCATATAAAGCGTAGGGATGGCACGTGCCAGTTAAAGTATCGTATTTTTTAATGGTTCTTATATGGTCCACTACACCACTGGGTATCGTGTGGAGTAGTGAAACTGTATCGCCAACACTTGCTGTGTTAATGCGGATGCTGGTGGGACTATTGTTAGGTGGCTTAATTGTTGCCATTACAAATATTAGAGTGCCTTGGAGCAAAAATGCATGCTTACTTTATTTTTATTCGAGTATAGGTATTTTTGGCGGTATGTTGTTGAGCTATATGGCAGCTAAAACAGTCCCTTCTGGTATTATTTCGCTTATGTTTGGCCTTGCACCTATTTTGTCGGGGTTGCTTGCTCAGCAATTATTAAATGAACCTAAATTTAGCCCGATTAAATTAGTTGCGTTAGCGTGCGCCTTAATTGGCTTATATTTTGTTAGTTATAACCAAGTACAAAACTCGCAAACTCAAGGGCTCGGGTTGCTTTATGTGTTTATGGCTGTCTGCTTTTTTAGTTTAAGTGGTGTGATGATCAAACGTGTACAGATTGCGATTCATCCTATGGCAACAACATTTGGTGCCTTAGTTTTTGTAACCCCACTCTTTTTTATTGCTTGGTGGTTATTAGATGGTGAGTTGCATATACAAAACTGGAGTGCAAAATCATTGTGGGCTATTGGTTATCTAGGAATATTTGGATCTTTAGTAGGGGCTTTGGCGTATTTTCATGTGCTGCAAAACCTAAATGCAAGCACGGTATCACTTACTACACTTATAACTCCTAGCTTTGCGTTAGGCTTGGGAGCTTGGCTAAATAATGAGTCATTAAGCCAAGAACTAATAATTGGTGCGGTTATTATTTTAATTAGTCTAGGTTTTTTCCAATTTGGTGATAAGTTTTTAAGGCGAAAGAAAGTAAACACAAATTAGCTTTACTACATTTTTTCTATTTGAATAATTAAACGACGGTTTTTGTCTCGGCTTAAAATGTTATCGTTATTATCAACAAAGCGTTTTTCGCCGAAACCGGTGGTTTGTACTTTTGTTTCATCAACACCCAAGCTCACCATATAATCTTTTATAGTTTTGGCGCGCTTGCGCGATAAATCTAAGTTATTCCAGCGTCCGCCATAACTATCGGTGTATGAGTCAATACTAATGGACTCTATGCTTGCATCATTTTTTAAATACTCAGCAATCTTATCAAGACGTTGTTGCGAGGATTTAGTTAATTTACTGCTGTTAGATTGATAGTTCATTACAGTAAACGAAATATCTTCAAAGCTGTAAGGGAGTAGCTCATCACGGCATTGTAAAAAAGCCCAGTAAGCTTGTTTAAAGTTTACGCTCGATATACCAATGGCAATTTTATCGGCACTGTTTTGCCAGTCTTGATAATAAAAAGTAGGGTAGTAGCCTTTTTCAAGCTCGGTAAGCATTTCCCATGCGGTTTTATTGCCTAGCTCGCCATCAAACTTTTTAAGTAATTTCATATTTGCAATATCGCGAGCGGGCAATCCTGCACGCCATGTAGGTGGCACTGCTTTTAAACCTGCAATTGCATAGTTATCTGGGCGTACAACCATATCTAAATTAAATGTTAAGTTTTTATTTTTACTTGCAGAAGCTTTAAATATAGCTTCACCGTAATAAGGAACTTCATGATTTAATTGGCATTGTAAGCGCGTTGTTTTAACGACTTCCCAGTTGGAGTTGTCTTGGGTTGCTGTGTATTGGCGCATAGCAGCTTGCGAGTGAGTACTGCAAAACACCGCACTTATACTAAGGCTAATAAATAACAACTTATACTTCATGGTGCTCTCCAGCTATCCGGGAATGCCAATAATTTGGCAAATTAACGACTGCAATGATTAGTTTGTTCTCTGTATAACTAACTTATAAGTTAAAGCAAGTTATGTGCCTACAATTTTAAAGCAATAAATACTTAAATCCCCTAGCCTAGGGGGCATCAATTTTGACATAATAGTCAGCTTACACGTATAAACAAAGAAGACTATGGCAAATACTGAGCAAACACCTTTCGCAAAACGCTTTCGTGGATTTTTTCCAGTTGTTATTGATGTTGAAACTGCAGGTTTTAACAAAGAAACAGATGCCTTGTTAGAAATAGCAGCCTCTGTTTTAAAAATGGATGACGAAGGACTGCTCAGCATAGATCATACTGTTCATTTTCATGTTCAGCCATTCGAAGGCGCTAATATAGAACAAGCAGCCATCGACTTTAACGGTATAGACCCGTTTTCACCATTACGTGGCGCAGTACCTGAAGATGAAGTAATTAAAGAAATATGTAAAGTAGTACGCAAAGCGCAAAAGGCTGCTGGGTGCCAACGCTCAGTTATTGTGGCGCATAATGCCGCATTCGATCATGGCTTTTTAAATGCAGCAATAGAGCGTAATAACATTAAGCGTACGCCATTTCATCCCTTCGTAAGCTTTGATACAACATCTTTAGCGGGTTTAGCGTTAGGGCAAACTGTATTAGCAAAAGCATGTAGAGCGGCTGGTATCGAGTTTGATAACAGCCAAGCGCACTCAGCGCTTTACGACACAGAACGTACAGCTGAGCTTTATTGTTTAATAGTAAACCGCTGGCAGCAATTAGGTGGTTGGCCATTAGCGCCACTAGATGACGCTGATGCTGATGCTGAAGTTGAAACAAAAAATGACGAAGAAACTAAAACGTCTGAGTAATTTTACCCTCAGTTAGCTTAACTAGGTGGGGCGGGTAAATACGCGAAAATTGTTTAGAATCTTTCGCTATTTTAAGCTCCACACCAGGGTGCATTAATTCATTTACTTTTAAACGACTGCTGGCAAGTAATTGCACTATTTTTTGCTTAATAAGTAGTTTTTGACTATGAATATGCGCAGAGCGTATTTTTATATGCTTTTCATTTTCAGTTATCTTATTCATGAATTGCTGACGCTGAGCAGCCCCCGCAATTTTACTCGCTTTTTCGCGAGCTTGTTGTAAAGCGGTTACTTTAGTCGCAAGTACTTTTTCAAAATCGGTTATTTGTGTTTGCTTTTGGCGAAGCTCAAACCAGAGCTGCGCTAAAAATACGCGTGTTTTAGTACCGGCTGGCGCGCCGAGCTCACCCGTTTCAATGCGCATAGCATCTAAAATATTACCGCCAATAATTTTACCTCGCGGGTCATTTGCTTTGCCTACACGTATTAATCGCCTAGCACTTAAATCACAATGTAGAGCTTGGCGTTCAATAAATAAATCTTGTTCGGATTTAATATTGCAGTACTGGGCATAACCAATCGAAATAGTTCGTTGAGCGGTTATACAGCACGTAAATGCTTCCTCGCCTTCACGTTTTCGGCCAATTGCGCCAAGCATAATGGTTACCGCACTTTTACTTTCAACAGTTCCTGATTCTACAAAACCAAGTACCGTAATATCACCGTTGGCTTTTACACGCATGCCGTCTTTAATATCGCCAGTAATAATTACGCTACCATCAAAATCAACATGGCCTGTACTTACATCTACGTTATCAAAGCATAAAACGTCATCTACACGCATACCACGGGGTAGGGCAACGGGCACACCTTTGCAGTCGGCAATAAGCATATTAGGATTATTAGGATCTACTTTTGTACCTTCGAAAGGCTGGAGTTGGTGATCTTTACCTGGTTTTGCACTAATTGAATCGCCAAATACCGTATAGCCTTCTTCTCCAGGGGTCGCTGCAATACGCTGCATTAAGGGAGTGCCAGGTTTTACGGTGATAATAGCGCCAAGGTTTTTCATATCAACCTTACCGCCTTCTTTAGCTTGTGGGCTGAGTACTCGGTCTTGAGCTGTTGAGCATAAACGCACAAATTTAGCATCGCTGCCTTCTTTTGGATTGCGCCCATGTGCAATTATGGCACTGTAAGAGCTTCCTGCTGGTTGCTCAAACTGCTGGCCCAAAAAGGTATCAAGCGCACGAGGACTTATTCCTTTTTTAACACCTGCATCAGCAAGTGCTTTTTGCGCGCCTTCCATAGACAAAAGTGCGCCACCTTTAGCGGTAGTTAATGTTGCTTCTGCGACCATGTTTTTTTCATCAATATTAATGACAAGCGACGCATCTACAGCTTTAGCAACGACAAGCGATACTTCCTGATAATTTTTAGTTGGCGCAAAAAGCTTTCCAATATTGGCAATGACAGCTTCGTACTCACTAAACTCAGATTGCTCTAGCATTTGCGTTAACTGAGTACTTGTAACAGGAAAACCACTATCAATAGGGTGACTTTCTAAAGAGACAAACCCTGTACTTTTATCAAATGAAAAAACCGACATTTATTAATTCCCTACTCTATGCCTGTTATTATTTTTATTTTTTACAACTAAAGGTTTAGAAATAGCAAAAACCTTAACTCCTCATTTGAACACAGGTTAAACACATTGTTAAGTAAATGTTTATATAGGCTTGCATAAACTAAATTTTGGTTACTTAACACGCGATTGGCTCATACAATTAAAATAAAGCGTTACTAGGCCTTGAGTATCAGTACTTTACTCAGTTATACTGTTTGTACGCTCTGAATTGAGTTACTAATTCAGGGGCTGATTAGGATTCGACGGAATTCAAGAAGCCCAAGGTGCATGTCGAGGTGCGGTTTGCCTCGTTAAACAGCCGCAACCTAAAGTAATCGCAAACGACGATAACTACTCTCTAGCAGCTTAGGCTGGCTAGCGCTCCTTCCATGTATTCTTGTGGACTGGATTTTGGAGTGTCACCCTAACACCTGATCGCGACGGAAACCCTGGCCGGGGTTGAAGCGCTAAAACTAAGCGGCCTCGCCTTTATTTACCGTGTTTGTCCGGGACTTAAAGGTTAATTAAATGACAATACTAAACATGTAGTACCGACGGTCGAGGCTTTTCGGACGGGGGTTCAAATCCCCCCAGCTCCACCAATAAAGGTTTTTGAACTCGTTATTCGAAAACCATAAGAAACCCGCAAATTTGTTAATCCAAATTTGCGGGTTTTTTATGGAATTTATAAAATAAAGTTTAAGTATTTATAATTGCGCGTAACTTCATTTTTATCGAAATTATAAAAATACTGAATAACGACAACATACTTATTAACAACGTTAGATTAAGTATTGGGTTGCTGCTTTGCTCATCCGCATTGGCTGGGGAGGTGTTGGTAGCTTGTGTGTTTTGCTGTTGCCTAATATAGCTTTGGCTGATCCAATCTACTGCGTTTATCCATTGTACTTTGGCGGGGTCAGTGTTGTTTAGCATCCCTATTGCGTGCTTATCGTTATCTAAGCTTTTTGAAAGTTGTATCAGTTGCTGCCAAAATTCATTTTTAGGGCCTAGGTCGTCTATTTCTTGTAGGTGCTGTTGTAATTTATCACCCCCCATCGTTTTTATATCAGCTTGTCCTGTACTTTGCGCGTAGCTATTTATTAGTGATGAAAAGCGACTAAAGTACTCATTACTTTTTTGCTGTGTAGGGTTAGCTGTTCGCTCGTTTGTTACTTTTTGTGTTGGTTGATTTAGGCTATTTTGATCAATCAAATATTGTTTATAGTTTTGGTAACTTAAGTTGTTTGTAGTTGTGTTATTTGTAGTTGTGTTATTTAGAGTGCCAAAGTTGTTTTTAAGTGCATTAACACTGATCACTACACCTACTAAGGTAATAATACAAAGTGCGCAATAGCAAAAGTACAATGCGCTTTTTAAAGTGTTACGCAGTAGTTTATATTTATTATAACTTTGCTTAATAGCTGCAGCTGTATTTGGGGCTTCGTCTGTATCTAGGCGTTCATTTTGTATTGAAATACTTTTGCCGTCAGTACTTTCACTAATGTGTTTATCTCTATTTTTACTGTGCTCAGTGAGTGCTATTTGATTATTTTGAGATTGAGAGGTTACAGTAGAGAGTTGCGGTTCTACTTTAGTAATCAAACCTAGCTTTTTAAGTGAGGATTCTGTTTTAACAGCATCAATACTCGATAAGTCTTTTTTTAAAGCGTAAGCTTTTCCATCAAATAACTGAACAACAATATTATGAGGAATATTAAGAAGTTGGCTGAGTTGTTCTTGGGCAGAGGTAAGGTCAGTATTTTGATATAACTGACCATTAAAAACAATTTTAAATGTAGCGCTCACGTTAGTACCTTGCTTGTGTAATTCCATTTTTGGAATTTTATTTTTATTATTTGATACACAAAGCTAACTTAACAGATAAAGGGTATGCTTTCTAATGATTTGCGATTAAAAAAGCCTTAACAAACAGCGTTAAGGCTTTGGCGTGTAGCTGTTACTTTATCGTTTAGCGAGTGATTTTACAGATTGCTTTTGATCACTTGCTGGTTGGGTTGCTTTGTCTATTAATGTTTCAAGTGGTTTATTTCGAACGCACATAAGTACTTTGTTCATTGCTTGGCATGTGCCTGTCGCTTTTTTATCATGGCTTGTGTAGCTGCAATCTTCATTAATGGCTTTTGCTTCACATGCTTCCCAAGGCGCATTTGAGCCGTGGCCTGCATGACTTAGCGCTGAGCATGAGGCAGCAAGTAAAAAGCCAGTGGTTAGTGCTTTTATCACGTTAAATATTTTCATTAGTATCTCAGTTAATTATTTGGCCAGAATGCGAGTTATCTTGCGGTAGCACCTTTAAAACAACCAATAAACATGTTTTCAGATACATCGGCTGCATGGTAGTGGTAACCGCGTGTATCGTCGGTGTGGCCCCTACATTCGTCTAAATCAGTGGGTTCTAATCCATCTTCGTTAAGCATGCCAAATATACCAAATCCATCGAGTGCATAACCCATCATGGCGGCATGACCGTCTGATTGAATTTGTGTTTGGCTACAACCTGCTTCACCGTGGTAGTGATAGCCTGCTACTAAGTTAATATGGCCAGCGCAATCATCAAAGGCTGCAATAGTGTATGCGCCTAAAATAGCCTCAACAGGGGCGGGTGCAGCAAGTACAACACCATTGAGAGCAACACCTACATTAGCGTTACCAATACTGCTATTTTGAGTGGTTGCAACAGGCGTTATTGGAATTAAAAATGATTCTGATATACCGCCATCAACATAATCAATAGAGCATTCTACGCAGTGGTTTTGGTATTGTTCTTCTACGTTTGGGCGTGCAGCGCCATCACACGATTCTTGTGTGTCGGTTACATTTACAAGGCCTGTACCTTCGTCGTATAGCTGCCAATGACTATCGTTATATAATGTAGGTAGATTTAAAATAAAGTCTCCGGTTATATCGTAAACCTCACCGGTGCCATCAAACCAAATACCGGCTTCGTCAGCTGTTGAGGTGATATTTTGAGGGCAAAATACACCAATCTCGTAATTTGAAGGCGCACCGGCAATATCAATTTTGTAGCATGAGGCTTCATCGCCATTACTTAGCGTACATGTTTGAGTGGTAATTGATGAAATGAGCGCATCGCTTTCAAAGTTAAAAGGGTCGACTTCTACAACAAAATCGGTTGAAGTATCTGTTGTAGTTCCCTCATCGGTGGTTGTTTCAGTTACAGCTGTACTTTCAGCATCGCTACCGTTACAGGCAGCTAAACCCAGTGCGAGTATGCACACTGCAAGCGGTGTCAAAATTGGTGTGTTAAATCTTCTCATCAAAAATATCCGGTAATGAAGTTGAATGTATAATATTTGTTAAATGTGCAAACAAAGTGCAAAAACAACGCAACATAGTACATAGCACGAGATAGAAGCTGATAAAGTTTCTCTAAATGTGTTTAGTACCTTTTATTGTTTAAAATACTGCGACTTAAAAGTACTTAAATAGGCAGTGGAGTTTTATGGATTTTTTATTTCCCGACAGCATGTCTTTATTTTTGTTTTTATTGTTAATGATCACCGCTGGCTTTACTTCTTTTATATCTGCTGCATTTGGTGCTGGTGGCGGATTAATGCTGCTTGTTGTTATGGCGTCGTTTATGCCAATGGCAGTTGTTGTGCCTGTGCATGGTTTAGTACAGCTTGGCTCTAATGCAAATAGGTTTTTACTCAGCTTTAAGCATATTGATAAAAGCATGTTTGTATATTTTGCGTTAGGCGGCTTAGTAGGGGCGGGGTTATCAAGTTTTGTTATTGATGATATATCGCTTGATGCTATGAAGTTAGTGGTCGCTATTTTTGTTATTTATTTACTGTGGGGTAAAACGCCACCTATAAAATTAACCTCTAAGGTGTGGCGTATGGTCGCCGGTGGAATAACTACTTTTATTTCTATGTTTGTGGGGGCAAGTGGCCCATTAGTTGGTAGCTGTTTATATATAAATAATTACGAAAAGTTAAAATTTACGGCAACGTTTTCGAGCATTATGAGTGTGCAGCATTTATTAAAAGCGATAATTTATGGCGCTGTTGGCTTTAGTTTTTGGCAATGGATACCGCTTGTAATTGCCATGGTAAAGTGGCGCTGTAGGAACTTGGTTCGGAATTAAATTACTTAAAAAGATGTCTGGGGATAAATTTAAGCATATTTTTAGGATAGTTTTAACGTTATTAACGCTACAACTTGGTTGGCAAGGTATAAAAATATTACTCCACTAATTTGCTTAGTGGAGTAAATTTAATTTTATTAAACATAAATTATTTAAGAGGATTAAATAATTCATTGCGCCAAAAAGTTACGGATATAGAGCGACTACACTGTAATTTTTTGCCTTATCGATGAATTACATATTCTTTGTAATAATTGTTCATACGTTTAATTAAATTGGTATTAAAGCTTATTTAACAGCGGCTTTAATTGGCTTGTCGCCATCAAACAACTTAAAAATGCGGTTACTAATAAATGAGTTGGTCGCAATATGTAATAATGCATTGGCTACGTTTTCGCGGCTAATTTTAGCTTCTGAACGATCACTTGGTTGCTGCGTAGTTACTTGCATTGATGCACTATCGTCAGTCAATGTACCAGGGCGAACAATGGTATAATTTAAACCACTATTTATTAGGTGCTCGTCAGCCATGTGCTTAGCAACTAAGTAAGGTTTTAAATCACCTTGAATCGAATCTGGATCGTCAGCACCAATCGAACTGACCATAATAAAGTGATTAACGCCGTGCTCTTTAGCGAATGTAGCTGCTTTTGTTGCAGCCCATAAATCAATGAGTACAGTTTTATCATCGCCTGTACTTCCACCAGAACCAGCAGCAAAAATCACTTGGTCACAGCCTTTCATGGCATCACCAAAATCGCCTTCAAGATCTTGCTCAACAATAGTTAAAAAAGAGCTGTTTAAATCGCTTAACTTATTTTTGTCACGCACTAATGCCACAACATTTTGCTCATTTTCTAAAAGTAGCTCAGTTGTCATTTTACCTATTTGTCCGCTTGCGCCAATAATTAGGGTCTTACTCATAATTAACTCCTTCCAATAAATAGTAAAAGTAATGTGCTTACAAACAGACCTTGGGGTAGGGGATTATTTTTAAAGGGTAAAAAAGAGTTTAAATGAGCTAATTTCAAAAAATACTTTAATTAAAATTCAATACTTAACTGAGCATTAAAATTAGCTGCTTTTGGCGTGTTTTTTAGAACTTTTTATTCAACCATTATACTCACTTCGGTCACATAACTACGGCGGTATAGACTAATACGGACTTTATGTTCTTGGTAATTATAAAACAAAGTGCGATATGTACTATTGCCATTTGTTTTTGAAGGTTCACCTAATTTTTGCTGATAAAAGCGAGTGATATCAGAAATTGAATCGGTTAAATAACCAGTACGTACCATTGGGTATTCGCTTGCTACATCCATCGTTGTAACAAACTCTTCAGGAAGTGGGATTTCAGTGACGTTTTGGCTGAGTACGTTAAACGATAGAGTGCATAGCAATATTATTAAAAATGCTAAATTTTTCATTAGAGTCCTTTGAGTAATAAATTCCTTTTATTGGTACTTATTTTACCTCAATAAGCACCAATGTCATTTAAATTTTATTACGAATTAAGTCTCGCACTATAAACCGAGCAGGGTGAATAGCTTGGCTTACACGTTCGCTTAATGGGCGGGGTTCGTTATTTAAACAACTTACGAGGTGGTCTGCACTTAGCGGTGCGCTACACAACGCGCGTGCACCAAAACCGGTAAAAATATGCAGGCCTTGTTGTGGTTTATTAAGTTGCTCATATTGGTAGCGTTTACCTAAACGTAGATTAGCAAAAGCCATTATATAATCACTTTGCTCGCACCATTGCCCTGCCATTGGCAGGTGATCTATAAATGTGCAGCGAACAGCCGCTTTTGCCGAGTTTATATTGCCAAGGGTGGAGGCAAATTCACTTTGCTGATAAAAGCTAAGTAGTTGCTCTTGGTTTAATTGGTTGTCGAGCGCTGTAACTTGGCGGCTTTTAGTGTTTTTTTCAAATGTGGCACCCATACAGTGATGATCTAAATAAGCCGGGGTAAAATACCCTTTATGGCATAGCACTGTTTTAAGTTTGCGTGATTGCTCACTTGCCTCAATATGTGAAACCTGACCGCGTACGCCCACTATAGGTAGCGCTTTTGTTTGCTCAAATGCATCGCTGTGCTCACCTGCACAAATAATTACATCGCTAAACGGGCCTAGCTGCTCATCATTCGTTAATAAAAACCAACCGTTGTCAGTTTTTTTAAGCTGCTTTATATTGCAGTTAAACACGCTTTTAAATGGGTTTATGCTATTTGCAGCGCTTAGCATAGCGTTTACTAATTGCGGCGGGTTAACCCAGCCGCCTTGTTCAAAAAATACGCCTGAATAACCTGTTGTTACGCCGGCTATTTCATCGCCTTGCTCTGCGGTTACGTTACGCATTAGCTGGGTTGGCCACAGTTGCTTTTGTGCTAAGTTTTCGTGCTTATCAGCGAGAGGTTTTTTCACTGCGTGTTGTAATACGCCGCACCAATCGTAATCAAAATTAAAACCACTGCTAAGTAAGTTGTTATATAGGCGTTTTGCGTATAAAAAGCTATGTGCAAACAATTCACTGTGTGGCGAGTTTTTAGCTTGTAGGTGAGGGTAAATAGCGCCTTGCACATTGTGCGATGCCCCCATTGCAGGCTTTTCATCTTGGCAGAATAATTGGCTGGTTAGGCCTCGTTTAGCCAAGCTGTATAAAATACAGCTACTGGCAATACCACCGCCAATGACCGCTACATTTTTTAAAGTACTGCTATCTTGATTAAAATAAGCGGGGGTTGATTGAGCGTTATTAACATGTTTAAGTTGGCCAGTAAGCATATCTTCTTTTTGATTAAAATTTTTGGCTTTTTTAGTACTAAAGCCAGCCTCTATTAATCCTCGTTGAACAAAGTCAGCGGCAGTAAAAGTCGATAAGGTTGCATTAGCTCTTGTTATATCAGCCATGGAGTTAAATAAACTTTGCTGCCACATATCAGGATTTTCACTTGGCTCAAGCCCATTTAAATACCAAGCATCAACAATTCCTGTTTGCGGGTAGCTCATTGCTTGTATTGATTCAAGCGCATCACCAAAGTATAAATCGAGAACAACATTGCCATTATTAAATTCGAGCCGGTGGCATCCTTCTAAATTAATTGGGTAGTTTACTGTTAATTGCTCACTAAAATAACTTAAGGTAGGCCAAGCGGTTAATGCTTGTTTTAAGTCTGTTAATGTTAAGGGATACTTTTCAAACGAAATATAGTGTAGGCGTTTTACGCTTTTTTCACATTCATTTTGAACTTGCATCCGCTCAAGGTGGTCTTTAAAGCGTTGCCACGTATTTAAAAAGTTTAAACCGGTGCCAAAACCGGTTTCGGCAATAACAAAATGTGATTGGTCATGATTTTGTAATCGTACATCTATATTATTTTGCTCATAGTACACATAATGCGATTGAGCTAAGCCATCGTCATTAGAAAAATAAATATCACCGGAGTCATTAGTCAAAGGTGTACCTAAATTATTAATGTGACTATGTGCGTTCTTAATCATAATTTTTTAAATTTATAGATATATTTTTAATTATTTTACGGGTTTTCTTTGTAATAGTCTGGCGTTATTTATAAGCTAGCAGTTCAGAGTACAAGTGTACGCTAGAAAGCTGACCACTTAGGTGATTAAATTCGCGTAAAATAGAATGCAATTAAGTATTAAGCTAAGGGAATTACCCATGAGAAGAGCTGTAATTACAGGTATCGGTGTTGTATCAAGCATTGGTAACAACAAAGAAGAAGTATTAGAATCGTTAAAAACGGGCAAAAGCGGCATCGCTTTTAACCAAGAATTTGCCGATTATAAGTTACGTAGTAACGTATCGGGTAAAATTGATATTGACGTTAAAGCACATGTTGACCGCAAAGCAATGCGCTTTATGGGCGATGCTGCTGCATATTCTTATATTTCGATGACTCAAGCAATTGAAGACTCAGGTTTGTCTGACGACCAAGTATCAAATGAGCGCACGGGTATTATTGTTGGCTCTGGCGGTGGTTCGTCTAAATGGCAGGTAGAAGCTGCTGATATTTTACGTGAAAAAGGCGTAAAACGTGTAGGGCCTTATATGGTTCCACGTACTATGGCGAGTACTACATCTGCTTGTTTAGCAACACCTTTTAAAATTAAAGGTGTTAACTACTCAATTAGCTCTGCATGTGCAACATCTGCGCATTGTATTGGTAATGCAGTAGAACAAATTCAATTAGGTAAGCAAGATGTTGTTTTTGCTGGTGGCGGTGAAGAACTACACTGGACATTGGCAATGGAATTTGACGCTATGGGCGCACTTTCTACTAAGTACAACGAAACACCAGAAAAAGCGTCTCGTACATACGATGCAAACCGCGATGGTTTTGTTATATCTGGCGGCGGCGGTATTGTTGTAGTTGAAGAACTTGAACATGCACTTGCACGTGGCGCGCACATTTACGCTGAAATTGTTGGTTACGGTGCAACATCAGATGGCTACGACATGGTTGCTCCATCTGGCGAAGGTGCAGCACGTTGTATGCGCCAAGCTATGCAAGATGTAGACAGTATTGATTACTTAAACACGCATGGTACATCTACACCTGTAGGCGACGTTAAAGAGCTTGGTGCGATTCAAGAAGTGTTTGGTGGTAAGTCACCAATGATCAGCGCAACTAAAGCAATGACGGGTCATGCCCTAGGTGCTGCAGGTGTTCACGAAGCTATCTTTTCATTATTAATGCTAGAGCACAGCTTTGTAGCGCCTTCAATTAATATTGATGAGCTAGATGAGCAAGCGGCAGGTTTAGATATTATTACTGAACGTCGTGATGTTGAGTTAAATACTGTAATGTCTAATAGCTTTGGCTTTGGTGGCACAAACGCGACTTTAGTTATGAGTAAGTACAAAGGTTAATTTGAGCTTATAAGCCCTAAATATGTAAATACATGTCAGGGCTAAATTGCTTAAAACAAAAAAGGAAAGCCGAGGCTTTCCTTTTTTATTATCGAAAGTTAAATTAACCTTCGTTATGTTCTTTACGCGCTTGCTCAATTTCGTCAGCAATATCTTGCGCTTTCTGCTTAGTTTTTTCAGTTAACTCGCCAGCAGCTTCTTTGCTTTTAATCCATGCATCAACCGCAATCTCTTTGCCGTCGTCGTACATGTCTAAGCCCATTGTTTTACTTTGCTCTAATAGCTCGTTTAAAGACTCATCATTTTTAAGATCGTTAGTTGTCTCTTTAACGTCGTTCCATGCATCACCAAGCTTTTCTTGCATTTGTGCGCTTTTATCTTTTGCATCTTCTTTTACTTCGTTGGCATCTTCACAACCAGTTAATGTAATTAAAGTGCCTAATAAAGCTAAACCTGCTAATTTATTCATGTGCTATCTCCTTTAGAGACTGATAATTAATTCGAGGCAGACTATACAACAATGAAAATGAACGCCCCCGTAACAAAACGATTAAATTTTAAATTAATGAGTGAGCACGATTGGCCTCAATTATTTGAACTCGATCAAGACCCCGCCGTAATGCAGTATTTAACGCGAGGCGTACCTACCTCTTTAGAACAAATAAAAAATGAGGGAGTGCCTCGTATGCTCGCATATAGAAATGAGCTAAAAGGCTGGGGGCTGTGGAGTATCACTCTAAAGCAAACCAATACATTTATTGGCTGGGTATTAATAAGACCTATGAATTTCTTTAGTGATGCACCAAATTACAGCGATATTGAAATAGGTTGGCGCTTTAAACAAGCGAGTTGGGGGCATGGTTATGCAACCGAGGCGGCTTTAGCATTATGTGATGAACTCATTAAGCAAGATGACGTTAAGGCGATGAGCGCAACTGCACTAAAAGATAATACGGCCTCTATAACAATAATGAAAAAGTTAGGCCTGCAATTTATAAAAAATTATACACATACAGATGAGCAAGGCGACTTACCCGCGGTACTTTATTCAAAAAACGTTTGAAGATGATTAAATATCAACAGTATAAAGATTGACCTGTCCTTAAATGACGTGCATTAATATGGGCAACAAAAATAATAAATTAAGGATGTTGTATGGGATTGTTTTTTTCACCACGTAAATTAATCGTCAAAAGTGTACTGGTTTTACAGTTCACTACTTTTAGTGTTTTGGCGCAGCCTTTAGCGCAAAGCGCGGTCGCAATGCCTGACTCGTTCAGTGCCGATGCTGCTAAAAGTATATTAGAGCAAGGCGGTAATGCTGTTGATGCGGCTATTACGGCACAATTTGTACTTGCAGTGACGCTTCCTGAAGCCGGAAATATTGGCGGCGGGGGATTTATGCTTATTCAAAAAGATGGCAAAGGCGATTTTATAGATTATCGCGAGACAGCACCAACAGCGGCTCATCGTGATATGTATTTAGATGAGCAAGGTAATGTTATTGCAAACAAATCAATATATGGCATTCACGCAAGCGGTGTACCTGGCAGTGTAGCGGGTATGTGGCTTGCCCATCAAAAGCATGGCACTTTAAAGTGGGAAACACTAGTACAGCCTGCTGTAACGTTGGCTGAGCAAGGGTTTGTAGTTCCGCCTAAGTTAGCAAAAGGTGTTAGCCATTATATAGCCCATCTAAAAGAGCAAAAAATAAATGTAAACTTTGAAAAATATTTTGCTGATGTAAAAGCCAATAAAATCTTTAAGCAACCCGAGCTAGCGGCAACGCTAAAGCGTATTCGTGATAACGGCCAAGATGGATTTTATAAAGGCGAGACTGCAAATATTATTGCTAAATTTATGCACCAGCATGGCGGTATTATTAATCAAGATGATTTAAAAAATTATACCGCTAAATCACGTACACCCATTAAAGCGAGTTGGAATGGTTATGAAGTACTTACTTCGCCACCGCCGAGTTCAGGTGGTATTGCTATTTTACAGTGGCTCAAAATGTATGAGTTACAAAAACCAGATGCAGGCTTAGCGCATAACTCTACTCAGTATGTGCATTTACTTTCTGAAATAGGTAAACGTGTATTTGCAGATAGAGCAGAATATTTAGGCGACCCTGATTTTTTTGATGTTCCAGTAAACGCGTTAACTAATATTAACTTCCTCAAAGAGCGCAGTAATGGCATTTCGTTAACCGCTATCTCGACTACCGAAAATATTAAACCGGGCCTTAAAGAAAGTGAGCAAACTACGCACTTTTCAATCGTTGATAAAATGGGTAACGCTGTAGCAAATACCACCACAATAAACTTAGGGTTTGGTAGCGGTGTCGTTGTTGAAGGTGCAGGATTTATTTTAAATGATGAAATGGACGACTTTAGCGCCAAACCAGGCGTTATGAATGTGTTTGGTGCAATAGGCGGTAAAGCTAATGAAATACAGCCACACAAGCGTATGTTGAGTTCTATGACACCTACAATACTACTTAAAGACAACACCGTTAAAATGGTGACAGGCTCGCCTGGTGGCACAACCATTATTAGCTCTGTGTACGAATCTATCTTAAATGCGATAGAGTTTGATATGACTGCAGAGCAGGTTGTAAATAGCCCTCGTTTTCATCATCAATTGTGGCCTAAAAATATAATTAGAACGCACATAGGTTTAACCGATAGCGTAAAAGCAGAACTCACCAAAATGGGTTACACCATAGACGAGAATCACTTTGGTGACTTACACGTTATTATTAATAAAGAGGGCCAATTAGATGCCGCTTCTGAAGCATCAGGGCGCGGTAAATCAATTGTTTTTTAAATAAAAAAACACCGCGCTAAAAAGCGCGGTGTTTAAAATAATAAAAACTTATTGAGTATCAATTAAATCTTCAACACCCACTATTAGCCATGGAGCATCGTCTGAAATTAGGCGCTCTAAGTGCCAAATTTCTAAAATAGGCTGTTCTTTTTTATCGCCTAAATCACGGTACTTACCTTTAAAGCGAACACTAACCTGCCACGATTGCGCATTTGTATCTGCACGCACAAGTTTGGCATCAATAAACATTACTTCAGTGTCTACACTCTGTATAGCTTCACGCTCAGCTTTAAATTCGGCAACAAGTGCAGGGCTTAAGTATTCAGCCATTGTGGTGTAATCGGCATTATTCCATGCAGTTTGTAGCGTATGGTAATGACTACGGGCACCTTGCAAAAAGCCATTAACGTCAAAGTTAGGTGGTAAATTAAAAGGGACACTTTCACCTTGTGGGGCGCTGTTAGCAAAGCCTGTACTCATTGGCTGCTCGATTGGTGCTTGTTTAAATGCATTTTGCTGAGCACTTGTATCTGCACTGGCATTTGCAAGTTGTGGGGCACGATTAGCACGTAAAAAGCCTGTTACTAGCTTAAATAAAATAAATAGTCCGCCAGCTAATAAAATCATTTCTAATAGCTTAAAACCTTCAAAATCGTCGCCTAACATTGCTGCAATTAAGCCACCCGCTAAAAGACCACCCAAAACGCCAGCCATAATGCCTTTTTTATTTGATGTGGCTTTAGGTGCTGCTGTTGGGGTTGTTGTATCTGCTTTTTGTTTTTGTGCTGTTTGTTGTGTTGCAGGAGTTTGTCCACGTTTGCTACTGCCAAACTTTTTACGTGCGTGTGCATCAAAACTGGCAGTACATAATAATGCCAATAATGAAAAAATAACGATGATGTTCTTCATGAAATTCCCTAATTAAAATCGAGCCGCGATTATAATTTACTTTCTTAAGGAGTTTAATTAATTACTTTAAAAATCAGAGGTTTTGAGTATAAAAGAAAAAGTTTATTGGTGGGTATATAATCAAAAAACCGCTTAGTAGGGACTAAGCGGTAAATTTGTTTATTTTAAAGCCAACGAATAGCGCCAGTAACGCGTTCGTTATAAGTATTTAGAGGTGCTCCAACACTTGCCACTAAAATAGTATCTGCTTGTGAGCCTCGGTTAATATGACCTTCAAAGCGCTCATCGCGGAAATTATCATCGCCAAAACCAAATGATTTATTTTCAGAAGGCACTATAAATACCGTCATAGGACCAAAGTCAGACTCAAATATCAAATGTAGCCCTTTTTCGCCTTTAAAATCACAAAACATAGCGTAAGTTACATCACCAGGAAGCTCATCAAGATGACCACCTAATACTGCAAGCTTGTCGTTAACGCTTTGTAGGCTAATGGGCTCTTTTTTATCAAGCGCACTAATTTCGTAGTACACATGGGCAAGCGCATGCTCACCCGCTTCGTGTGCAATATTTTGCTCTGTACTAAAAAAGAAGGCACTAATAGCCACTACAAAAGATGCAGCTAATGCAAGATGCACGCGGTCAAGCTTAAAACGCGAGCGGGCATCAACTACATTTTTTCCTGTTGCTTGCTCTTCTTGTAGTGCTTTTTCTTTTAACGATGTGTTTAAAAGAATGCGGTCTGCAAGGTTTTCAGGCACAGGTATATCTAAAGAGTCTTGAATAAATTTATCAAAATCTTTCATATCGTTAATAAAACTTTGTCGCTCTGGGTTATTGTTAGCAAACTCCATGAGCTCCTTGTCAATGTCGTTTGGCTGCGCAATAGTGCGGCGACGAAACTCAAGTTCATCCATTATTTTGATGCCCCTTTAAGTTGTTCATCATCACGGCTTAAAGCCTCTTTAAGTTGATTTCGGGCACGGTATAAACGAGTCATTACCGTGTTTTTATTTAAATTAAGTATGCCTGCGATCTCTTCGCCAGAGCAGCCCATTACAACTTGTAGTAATAATGGCTCTCGGTATTCATCAGATAGCAGGGCAATCTGGCGTTGGATAACCGTTTGCTCCATTTCATCATCTAATGAGTGGCTGGTTTCATCAACAAGCGTATCGTTTTCTACGTCGCTGTAATCAAACTGTTTACGTTCAAATCGGCGCGCATTTTCTCTTCGTAATATAGTAAGCAGCCAAGGTTTAGCTGCCTTTTGATCAAGTAAAGAGTCGAGAGAACGCCACGCGCGTAAAAACGTTTCTTGTACTAAATCATCTGCTATGTGCGGATCACGGCATAACCAATAAGCAAAGCGATAAAGCTCTTTATTGTAAACGTGGACCAAGGCTTCATAACGCTTTTGTTTCTCTGCCATATCGATTAAGACCTGATTGTTTGATTTTTTCTTTCCAAGCATAAGCACTTTTTTAATTAAAAATTATTATTTATTGCAAAAAAGACCTGAGTATCGTAGTTATTAATCATAAAGGTCTTTTAATACAGCTTGTTGCGACTTTGATGCTTGAGTTTGATAGTTCTCAAGAATTTTAATAATAGCATTAAGATCCGTGTTTGCGCCTTTATTACTATAAAGTTGTGCCTGCAATTGGCTAATGAGGCCATTAAGCTCGCTGCTGTTTACGCGGATGCAAAGCTCATCAATCGCGCCAACATTTTTATGGGTCACCTTTACAGAAAAGTTATTTAATGCGGTGTAAAAAGCTTTCACATCGTGTGTTTTAGCGAGCGTTTTAAGCTCATTTAAGCTCGGCTGAGAAATATCACGGTTGTTTAGTTGTAATTTCTCAGTCGTATTTTTAGTAGAACGGGTCATTAAGTAAAAAATTACAGTACCAATCCATAAAATATACCCTAAAGCGGCAACAACTATTAACCAAAGAGGAGTATCACTTTTAGTTTCAATACGTTGTGTGCCTGTCGTTTCATTCGAAATATTTTCAATAGCAGGTAAATTGTTTGGGTTTGATTGTGGGTTTGCCACGGCGGTATTAGGTGCGGTACTACTTGGCGTTACCGTTATAGTGCGCTTTGGTAATGTAGCTACGCTAATACGGTTCATTTTAGTATTAAACCAAGGCAGCTGTATTTCAGGTAAAGTGTAAGTACCTGGTTTTTGCGGCAGTAATGCATACGATGCAGTTTGCTGCGATACAACGCGTCCGTCACGTACTGCATTGTTATTTTCTTTTTTATCAGGGTAGCTGCGTATGCCATCAATGGTAGGCATAGAGATTTCAGGTAATTGCTCTTTTGTAACCCCAAGCGCAGTAAGTGTAATAGTACGTGTTATAGGCGTACCGACTTCTACGGTGTTGTCGTTAGGTTGCCATTCTTCATCAAGACTAACCAGCTCGCTTGGTAACCATGCACCTTTATAATCACTCGGAATTGGTTTGATTTCTACTTGCTGATCGTCGCCAAGAGCTGATACTTCTAATTGACGATAATTTTGTTGTACTCGTCCTTGAAAAGCGGGGCCTGCAATAGTGTACGCACCACTTTTTTGTGGCTGAATCAAATACTCGCGAGTAATAACAAGGTAGCGTTTACCATCAACAAGCTCATAGCTTTCAGTTTGTTTACCCAATTGGGTTAGCTGAGCATCTTCCATACTTGGTGTGCTTAAGCTGCCATCAAGTAGTTCTTTCGCAAGGTAAAGCTTAATAGTGTAAACACCGGCTTCTTGCACAAATAATGAATTACTTGAGAGCGACGTTTTTAAAAATATTTCGTTATTTTTATCTGCATCAACTGAGCGTTTTGCCACTTTTAATTTAATAGGCTGTGAGGTTAACCCTGCAACGCTAAATGCCGGAATAGTGTAATCCCCCTCTGCACGGGTCATTAATTTAACTGACCACGTGGTTTGTTTATTAATGCTGCCATTAATAATGTTGGTACGAGAACTTAAGCTTGTTGGGCCTACCACAAAGTCTTTTAACAGCGATGAGGTGTCTGGTTGCTCGCCCTTAACTGTATCGTCTACGGATATATTAAGCATAAAAAATTCACCCGCTAAAGCAGGGTTTTTATCTACGCTGGCTTCTAATTTGGTGGCAGCCCACGAAGGCATCGCACTTAATAGCAATAAACAGCAAAATAATCGCATTACCATGATTTTTCGACTCCTGTAGGGCGACGTTTATATTGTCTTTTTTGGGCTTCTAATTGCATTTTATTCCGTAATAAAATAGCCGGATCGTCCGGGACTTTTCTAAGTAGTTGATTAAGCTGTTGTGCTTTTTCTTTTTCTTCATTAGTGAGCTCACTTGCTTGGGCTTGCATAGCTTGTTGCTGAGCACTTTGTTTTTGCTCATCAGTAGCAGGTTGCTCACTCATTGTTTGTGGCTTACTTTGTTGCTGCTCGTCTTGAGGCTGGTCAGCGTCTTTATTTTGCCCTTGCTCACTTTGTGGCTGAGCTTGCATATCAGGTTCATTTTGCTTGTCTGATTGCTCGCCAGGCTCACCTTGTTGATCTTTTGATTGTTCAGACTCTTTATCTGATTCTTTATCAGATTTTTCATCGCTTGAGCTTTGACTTTCGTTTTCGCCTTTTTCAGAATCGCTTTTATCACCATTTTGTTGCTTATCCTGTTTTGACTCATCAGAATTTTGCCCTTGGTTTTGCTCATCTTTTTTCTGGCTATCATCTTGGTCTTGAGAGTCGTCGCCGTCGCTTTGCTGATCTTGCTGGTTTTGTTGCTCTTGTTGATTGAGTAATTGTTCAACTAAAGCTTGGTTGTCAGTTGCTTGTGTAAAGTCGTCTTGTAAGGTTTGGGCTTGTTTGTAGGCTTCAATGGCGTCCTCAAGCTTGCCAGCTTTGGCGAGGGCATTACCGTAGTTGTATAAACCGGTAGCCGACTTATCATTACTAAACTCATTAAGTGCAGCATCAAAATTACCTTGCTGGTAAAGCGCCGCGCCTTTTAACTCACTCGATTGCGCCTGTGTTGCTGCATCGTATTCTTTATTATTGTAAGCCTCTAATGCACGTTGATCTGCATTTTGCAAAAGAGTAGGGAGCTCTACGGCATACGCATTTTGCTGCGGTAAAAAGCTAAAGGCTAAAAAAGCCCCCAGCAAGGCAGCACGTCTAAATAAATACAAGCCAAATGGCAGTAATAACAAGAGTCCGTATATACCTGCATCTATTCGCCAAAGTGCGTGGCTTTGTTTTTCGTCTTTCAATAATTCACTCTGTGCATTTGGGGCAAACGTATTTATGTCGTTATTACTAGGCTGGTAACTAGCAAATTTACCACCACTGCTCGATGCTAAATTTTTAAGCTGACTGGCATTGAGAGTAGGTACTACAATTTGGCCGTATCTGTCTTTCAAAAAACCACCTTCAGGTAACTTAATTGGAGCGCCTTGAGCGGTACCCACGCCATATATATTTAATCTATATTGGGTGTTACTGGTAAAGCTACTCACGTCGCTTTGTTCTTGCTGGTCAATACCGTCGGTCACTAAAATAATGTCGCCATCAATATAACCCGCTTGCGTTAATAGCTCTTTGGCCATATCAAGACCGGCTAAAACGTTTGAGCCTTTGTCTGGCATTATTTCAGGACTTAAGCTTGGAATTAAATTACTGAGTGTTGTGGCGTCGTTTGTTAGCGGCGATATTATATAGGCTGTGCCTGCGTAAGCTACAAGCGCGGTATCACCTTCTCTAAATAGCTCAATCATATCAAGCGCTTTAAAGCGTGATTGCATTAAACGATTTGGTAAAATATCGGTGCTGTACATTGAGTACGACATATCCATAACAATTACACGGGCACTTTTACTTTGAAATACAGGAACTTGTTTTTTCTCAAAGCTAGGCCCAGCACTAAATAAAATGCCAAGGCTGCAAAACAAAGCAACTAACCAAAGTGGCTGGCTGGCTTTAGTGTTTGCTTCGCTCATGATAAATTGTGCTAAATGCGGTGCAATTAGCTGCTCACTAGTCGTTTTTTTATGCTTAATTAAGGCGACAAAAAATAATGCCACAGCAGGTATGAGTAACCATAAAAGAGCGGGGCGAATAAATTCAAAATCCATTAGTTTGGCTCCTTTAATGCACGCAGTGTACTAAGCATTACTTTTAAGCTAATAAGTAAAATAGCGATAAGTAACGGGTAGTAAAATAATGAGCTTTGTGGGCGGAATGTTTGTTCATCAGCGCTAATAGGTTCAAGTTTATCAAGCTCTGCGTAAATTTGTTGAAGGCCTGCTACATCTTTGGCTCTAAAGTATAATCCGCCAGTTTGCTCGGCAATCTTTTTAAGTAAGCTTTCATCTAAATTACTGCCACTAGAGCCACCCATATTAAAGAGGCTAAAGCCGCGCGGATTATCTGAGCCAACGCCAATGGTGTACACTTTAATACCTTCTTCGCGAGCTAGCAGTAGTGCATCTTCTGGGTTTAAATTACCAGCGGTATTTTGTCCGTCGGTTAATAGCACCACAATTCGGTTACTTTCATCTTTATTGGCAAAGCGTTTTACCGAAAGACCCAATGCATCACCAATGGCTGTTGCGCGTCCCACTAAACCAATTTGCGCTTCACTGAGCATTTTACTTACTGTTTTAACGTCGCGCGTGAGGGGGGTTTGTAAAAACGCGGTATCGCCAAATAATATCAGCCCAAGCCTGTCGCCTTGACGCTGCTCTATAAAATCACTGAGTACGGCTTTTACCATGGTAAGGCGGTCAACATATTGGCCATTGTAAGCCATGTCTTGTTCGGTCATCGAGCCTGATAAGTCAACTGCTAACATTATATCGCGCCCTTCATTTGGTAATGAGATTGGCTCATCTAACCATGTTGGATTAGCAGCAGCAGTAACAAGTAATAACCAAATTATCCATTCGAAAGGATTTAAACGTCGTGCGTGTGGCTCAATGCTTTGGCTGGTTAAATTGTGCTTTGCAAAACTGGGTATACGTAAACGCGTACTGGCATTACTTGCCGCGGGTTTTAATAGTAAAAGTAATAAAGGTAAGGGTAGTAATAAAAATAACCATGGCCAGCTAAATTCAAACATTTACTGACTCCTTTATTTTAAATTGTTTAATACCTTGGCGAAATTTTTCGCACAGTGTTGTATCTTTTTGGCTGGGGTTATACAAGCTTAGTATTTCTTGTTCGCTAAAGCTCAAACCGGTAAGCGTATTAAGTGTTGTGCACCATTTAGAGGTAGATTGCGCAGCAAGGCGCTTGTCGTAATATTCAATCACTAAACGTTTTAAAATAATATGCAGTTGCTGAGGATTTTGCTCACTTTGGCTTAATTGTATTGCGTAGCGTTTAGGCTTTTTAAATTTATGTTTTTTGTAAAATATATAAATAGCCACGCACAGTGCTAAAAACAGCAGTGCAATAATAACCCACCAAGCAGGGGCGAGTGGCCACCAATTAACTTGGCTTGGCGCTATTATATCGTGCAGGCCATCGAGTGGATTGGTTTGCATGGTTATTTTCTCACTAATTGCAGCTCAAGCGGTGTTGCTGCATTGAATGATATTAAATTAAGACCCGATTTAGTTAAGCGATTAAAGCGCGTACTAAATGCTTGCTCAGCATTTTTAGCAAAGCGTTCTCTAAAGCTGTTATCCATTAATGGTAGGGCAAAGTCTTGACCATTTGCATTAACGGTGACTGCTTGCTTAAACGCAGGTAACTGATGCTCAAATGGATCGCTTATATGGCAACCAATCAGCTCGCAGTGGCGGCTTAATATTTCGAGTTGTTTAAAGCTGGCATCATCCAGAGCATTAAAATCAGACACTAAATACACTAAGCTGCCTGGTTTTGCTAAATGATTAAGGCGCTTTAGGTTATCGCTAAAGTTGTTAGGGGCTGTTTTATCAATATTGTTGAGCGCTTGCTGGTGGTTGTCGCATAAATTATGACAAAGCTTAAGGACGGCCTTTTCACGGGCGCTGGGTTTTAGCTCCAAATGCGAGTGCTGATTAAACACTATACCGCCAATTCTATCGCCGCGCTGACACGCCGACCATGCAACAAGAGCGCTTATATGCGCAGCTTGCACCGACTTTAACAGTAACTTTGAACCAAACAGCATTGAGTTTGAAAAATCAGTAAATACAAACACAGGGCGCTCTTTTTCTTCTTGAAAGAGCTTTGTGTGAGTCTCGCCGGTACGCGCAGTAACTCGCCAATCAATAGAACGAATATCGTCACCTTGCTGATAATGTCGCACTTCGGCAAATTCCATTCCTCGGCCTTTGTGCGGTGCAAGGTATTGCCCTGTTAAGGTGTTTTTTATTTTTACCTTAGGGGCAAGTTCAAGCAATTGCGCTTTGGCTTTGTAATACATCAGCTCTTTGAGTGCTAAATTAACACCGTGGCTATGGCTCTGTTTGAGCCATGCTTGGGATTCTAATTGTTTTTGCATAACTTATGGTACGGCTACAAGTTCAACTATACGGCTTATTACTTGATCTTTAGTAATGCCATCGGCTTGGGCTTCGTAACTTAAAATAATGCGATGACGCAGTACGTTATGCACAACAGCTTGAATGTCATCAGGTGCTACAAAGTCACGGCCTTGAAGCCATGCATGAGCACGAGCACATTTATCAAGTGCTATTGTTGCACGCGGACTTGCACCAAATTCAATCCAGCTACCTAGTTGCGCATCTAATTTAGCGCCTTCACGGGTGGCAATAATAAGTTGTACTAAATATTGCTCAAGCGGCTCTGCTAAATAAAGGCCTAATATTTCTTTACGAGCTGCAAATAAATCGCTTTGACTAATTTTTTGCATTACTGGTTGTTGCTCGTTAAGCGCTTCGCCACGTGTTAAACGTAGTATATCAAGCTCATGCTCTGCGCCAGGGTAGCCAATACTTAGATGCAGTAAAAAGCGATCCAGCTGGGCTTCTGGTAACGGGTAAGTCCCTTCTTGCTCTAGCGGGTTTTGTGTTGCCATAACTAAAAATAGTTCGCTAAGCGGATAAGTGTTTTTACCCACGGTCACTTGGCGCTCTGCCATAGCTTCTAATAGTGCTGATTGTACTTTGGCTGGTGCACGGTTAATTTCGTCAGCTAAAATTAGGTTGTGAAAAAGAGGGCCTTTTTCAAATACAAACTCGCTAGTTTGTTGGCGGTAAATATCGGTACCTGTTACATCAGCCGGTAATAAGTCTGGCGTAAACTGTACGCGCTGAAACGATCCTTCAATACCTTTAGCAAGTGCATTAACTGCACGTGTTTTTGCAAGCCCAGGAGGGCCTTCTACTAATAAGTGACCATCAGCTAAAATAGCAATAAGTAGCGCTTGTGTAAGCTCTGGCTGGCCAATGATTTGTGTATCTAAGTACGTTTTTAATTGTGAAAATGCGTTAGCTGCCATAATAAGTGGACTGTCCTCGTCAGCTGGGTTTGTACCTAATAGTGTTAGGTGATAAATACTGACCTATTTATAAGGTTTATAATTGGGTAACTCAAGAGTTAGACTGTATTTTTTAAAATAGTTCGTTATTTTTTAACGATTTTTAGCGTACCACAAAACTTTGTAAATGCGTCTAAAAAAGCCTATTGTGATAGTCGTAATTAAACACTATTTATATAAATTTGTGTTTATCTATTGGCTTTAGTACACGGGTTGTTTAGAATCGAGGAAAACAAACAGGTCAGACCTGTCAGCGGGAGAGCATAAATGTCTAAGCAAAACATACTAAAAACACCAAAGGGCGACCGTATTGCCATAGTTAGCGGCTTACGTACACCTTTTGCAAAGCAAGCAACAGCGTTTCACCATGTACCTGCACTTGATATGGGTAAATTGGTGGTTAACGAAATGCTTGAACGATTAAATTTCAACAAGTCAGAAATTGATCAACTTGTATTTGGTCAAGTAGTACAAATGCCAGAAGCGCCAAATATTGCACGTGAAATTGTATTGGGCACAGGTATGCCGGTATCGGTCGATGCATATTCTGTATCGCGCGCATGTGCTACCAGCTTTCAGGCTATTGCTAATGTAGCAGAGTCTATTATGGCGGGATCTGTAAGTGTAGGTATTGCAGGCGGCGCAGATTCGTCATCAGTACTGCCAATTGGTGTTAGTAAAAAGCTAGCAGGCAGCTTAGTTGATTTAAATAAAGCGCGTACGCTTGGTCAGCGCTTGAAAATATTTTCAAAACTGCGCTTAAAAGATTTATTACCAGTGCCTCCTGCAGTTGCAGAGTACTCAACAGGCCTTTCAATGGGGCAAACTGCTGAGCAAATGGCTAAAACACATAATATTAGCCGTGAAGATCAAGATGCATTAGCGCATCGTTCTCACTCACTTGCAACGCAAGCATGGGCTGATGGTAAGTTAAAAGATGAAGTAATGACGGCACATTTACCGCCATATAAAAGCTTTATTTCAGAAGATAACAACATTCGTAAAAACTCAACTGTTGAAGGCTACGCCAAGCTTAAACCTGTTTTTGACCGCCAGCACGGTACTGTTACCGCCGCAAATGCAACACCATTAACTGATGGTGCAGCGGCCGTACTTATGATGAGCGAAAGCAAAGCAAAAGCACTGGGCTATGAAATACTAGGTTACGTACGTAGCTTTGCATTTTCGGCAATTGGTGTAGAAAAAGACATGTTAATGGGCCCAGCTCATTCAACGCCTATTGCACTAGATAGAGCGGGTATTACGCTTGCTGATTTAGATTTAATTGAAATGCACGAAGCGTTTGCATCGCAAACACTTGCCAATATGAAAATGTTTGCTTCAGACAAATTTGCACAAGAGCATTTAGGTCGCAGCAAAGCAATTGGCGAAATTAACATGGATAAGTTTAACGTTAACGGCGGCTCTTTAGCATATGGTCACCCATTTGCAGCAACAGGTGCACGCTTAATTACGCAAAGCTTACACGAGCTTAAACGTCGTGGTGGCGGTTTAGCATTAACAACAGCGTGTGCTGCTGGTGGTTTAGGTGCAGCCTTTGTATTGGAGAGCGCGTAATGACAGATTCAGTATTTAATTTAGCGGTAGATGAAAACAAAATTGCCGTAGTAACGATTGATGTGCCGGGTGAGAAAATGAATACCCTGCGCAGTAGTTTTGCCGATGATTTAAAAGCGTTACTAGAAGACGCTAAATCGCAAAACGTAAAAGGCATGGTATTTATAAGCGGAAAAAGCGATAACTTTATTGCTGGCGCCGATGTGAAAATGCTTGATAGCGTTCAAAAGCGTGAAGATGCTTTAGCGATTAGCGAGCTATGTCATCAAGCGTTTTTTGATATGACAAAACTGCCATACACAACAGTAAGTGCGATTCATGGCGCTGCATTAGGTGGTGGTTTAGAGTTTGCTTTAGCATGTGATTACCGTGTTGGTACCGACAGTGATTTAACAAAAATTGGCTTACCAGAAGTACAACTTGGTTTACTTCCTGGTGGCGGTGGCACCCAGCGCTTAACTAAAATTGTTGGTATTCAAAAAGCACTAGAGTGGATGCTAACAGGTAAACAAATTCGTCCTACGCAAGCTAAAAAAGCAGGCGTGCTTGATGATTGTGTACCGCACAGTGTGCTGTTAAAAGTTGCAAAAGAATTTGCGACTAAGAAAAAGCCACAAGCAAAAGAGCCAAGGCTCGACAATATTAGTAAATTACTAGAGTCAAACCCGTTTGGTCGTAACTTTATCTTTAAAAAAGCAAAAGAAAACGTACTTAAAAAAACGGGCGGGCACTACCCAGCACCACTAGCTATTATTAAAGCAGTGCGAGCTAGTGTAGAGCTTGATGAGCTAAAAGCGTATAAAACAGAAGCTGAAAGCTTTGCTACACTTGTAATGAGTGACGAATCTAAAGCGCTTCGCGGTATTTTCTTTGCAACCACTGAAATGAAAAAAGAGTGGCGCAATGATGACGCTCCAGCAATAAGCAAAACTGCTGTTTTAGGTGGTGGACTAATGGGCGCAGGCATTGCGCACGTAAGTGCTGTTAAAGCTAAAGTACCGGTACGTATTAAAGATGTAGCAGAGCAGGGCATTAGTAATGCAATGAGCTACACCTATAAAATTTTAGACAAGCGCCTTAAGCGTCGTATTATGTCTAAAGCTGATGTGCAGTTAACGATGAACCGTATTACAGGTACAACTGACTACAGTGGCTTTAAACACATTGATTTAGTAATAGAAGCGGTGTTTGAAGATCTTGCACTTAAGCAAGGTATGGTTGCAGACGTAGAGCAGCAATGCCAAGCAAATACAATTTTTGCAAGTAACACGTCATCATTACCAATATCGCAAATTGCAGCGCAGGCAGCACGTCCTGAAAATGTAATTGGCTTGCATTACTTTTCACCAGTGGAAAAAATGCCATTAGTGGAAATTATTCCACACGAAGGTACATCTCAAGAGACCATTGCCCGCGTTGTTAACTTTGCACGTAAGCAAGGTAAAACGCCAATTGTTGTAAAAGACATGGCCGGTTTTTACGTCAACCGTATTTTAGCGCCTTACTTAAACGAAGCTGCTAACTTAATGTTAGCAGGCGAGCCAATTGAAAAGATTGATGCAGCGCTTGTTGAGTTCGGTTTTCCGGTAGGCCCGCTGGCTCTACTTGATGAAGTAGGTATTGATATTGGCTCTAAAATTGCCCCAATTCTTGAAAAAGAATTAGGCGAGCGTTTTAAAGGCCCTGATGCATTTATGCGTATGATTGATTCAAAACGCCTTGGCCGTAAGTCTGGTCGTGGTTTTTATGAATACGATAAAAAAGGCAAAAAGGTTGATGAGTCAGTTTACGAACTATTGGGTGTTACCCCGGCTCCACGTTTAAACAAGACCGAAATTGCTAAGCGTTGTGTATCGCAAATGCTTAACGAAGCAGTACGCTGTTTAGATGATGGCATTATTGCCAGCCCACGTGATGGCGACATCGGTGCAATATTTGGTATTGGTTTCCCACCATTTTTAGGTGGCCCGTTTAGCTATATGGATAAATTAGGCGCAAGTAAAATAAGCTCTGATATGTCTACATTGGCTAACAGCGATGCTAATTTTGCTCCATGTGAGTCACTGGTAACAATGGCAAGCACTGGTACTACTTTTTATAATGCAGCAACTGTTGAGGTTGTAGCTCCTGAAGTACAAAGCACTGAGCCACAAGAGCAAAGTGTAACTGAGCCTGAAGTTACTAAAGAGATTGAAACGAAAGAATAAAGTTTCTGCCATCTAAAAAAAACCGCATTTAAATGCGGTTTTTTTATAGTTTTTATAAATAAATGAGGAGCTTAATGACATTATTTACACAAAGATTGAGCATGTACCAAATGGAAGAATCTGATTGGCCTCTTTTTCTAGCGCTTCATCGCGATCCTCAAGTCCTTAAGTTTTGTTTTGATATGCCAATGGAGTCACTGGTAAGAAACCGCTTTGAGATACGCTTGCCTAAGTGGAATGCTAAATCACGTCATCCCCTGTGTTTACTCATTATTAATAATCAAACAAAACAACCTGTGGGTGTTACAGGTTTTGCCTATGACGGAGAAACCGCAGAGCTTGGTTATTTATTATTGCCAGAGTATTTTAATAAAGGCTACGCGACAGAATCCCTAAGAGCTGTGATTGACTGGGCTTGGAAAGAATGTGGTATTAGGCAGTTTAAAGCAGTCGTAACGCGTGGCAATATTGGTTCTGAAAAGGTGCTTGGTAAGTGCGGTTTAACCCATACCGATACACTTTTTAAAGTGCATACAATAGGCGAAAAGTTATATGACGATTTAATTTATACGCTTAAGGTGTAGGGTTTTAATGGGCTAGTAGCCTAGCCCAAAAAGTGTTTACAAGTGAAGTGAAATAGCTTTTCGGTCTTTTTCTGGCATGTTTTCTACGACTAAATTAAATGAGTTATCAATCATTCTCTCAATTTCACCTTGTGGAATTGTGCCGTCTAAAATTACTGTGTTCCATAAGCGTTTATTCATATGGTAACCAGGGATCACTGCCGGGAAAATATCACGCAATGATATTGCTTCATCAGGATCGCACTTTAAGTTAAGCCACCAAATAACCTCTCCATCATCATTAGTTTGACCGTCATTGCCAATAGCAAGAGTCGCAAACATTTTATGATTCACTTTATATACATCAACCTCTTGCGCAAATGGTTTTGTAACCTGAACAAGTGGTTTTTTAACTAAATACTCATGTACTTTTTTCTGGTCCATGATCCAT
>NZ_PJBR01000029.1:0-39319 GCF_002863625.1 Pseudoalteromonas sp. MelDa3
TTGCCTCTAGCTTAGAGCTCTTGAGTCGAGGAAATGGCTCATTACAATTTATTATGAGCCAAGTAAACTTGATTACTGCTGGAAGTGGTCTTCACAAACCGGGTTATCTTGCATATAGCGCACTGCAGGCTTTTCGCAAAACTCGCATTCAGTACCTTCTGGCACTGTGTTTTCATCACAGTTAGGGCAGCTTTTGAGTTTATAATTAAACTTGTGCTCACACACTTCACACTCAATTAAGTCGTCTTCACAATCAGGACAATTATCGTATTCATCCAAATCGAATTTTAATTTACACTCACTACACTCTACTAAATCGCTCATATTCCCTGCTTCATTTTATTAATTTAGGCAGTAATGTACCTTTTAAAGTACCTTCAGTAAAGCCATGATAATAGGAATTAATTGAGCAACTCTTTAATCAACAAAGAGCCTAATTGCCTTGTATTAAATGGATTTCCGTTGCTATTTAAAATTGAAATCCCAAACTCTTTAGCGATATCACGTAAGTAAGGCTTACTTGGTGTTACAAGCTCGTGATTTAAAAACACTTCAATGGTGCCATTTTCAAGCTCTACTAATTTGTAGTTATTCCATATAGCTTCTTTTACATTTAGTAATATACGTGGCTTAACCGGTGGATTTATTAACTTACTCATTGTAATAAAGCTTTTATCCGTTGCTGCATCGCTCATTAGTTGTTTAGCTTCTTCAGCAGGCGCATCTAATAGAGTTTCGACTTGCATTTCATCTGTATTGATTCTTAAAATAATTATACGATCGACCAATTCTAACGTATTAGTATTAAAGCTAATATGGCCGCTTGAATGCATCCTACCAGTTGTTTTAACTGATATACGCTCACTAGTACTTGATACTACATCGTACCCCGCTTGGTTAACCTCTGTTGCATACGTCCATTCATTATAAGTGCAGCGTACAGCTCCCCTATTCTACCGGTTAAGTGTCTTAACTCCGTTGCAGGCACATCCCAGCTTAACTCCCTTTCTAGCCAGCTCATTGCTTCACCAAGTGATTGAATGATTTGCATTTGTGTTAAAGCCATTTTATCTCCTTATTTTTATTCTCTTCTAACCAACTTTTAAAAGGTGCTTATGCCCTGTTACCGACAATGTACCCTGAGATGCTTTGCCTATATGGTCGCTCCACCAATTCATTAGCTCTCTGCGTTTTTCTATATATTCAGCTCTATTATAAGCAGAACGAACTTGGTTTTTATCTACATGCGCCAGTGCGGCTTCTATCACATCTGGGTTAAACTCATGCTCATTTAATGTTGTACTTCCAAGCGAACGTAAGCCATGACTTACTAATCTACCTTCAAACCCCATACGTTTTAGAGCCATATTAGCTGTTTCATTGTTGATATGATTTCTGGGGTTTCTGTCTGACGGAAAAACAAACTCTCTGTGCCCTGAAATTGGTTTTATTGCCTCCAATAACTCTAAAGCCTGTTTTGATAAAGGAATGACATGCTCTCTGCGTTTTTTCATGCGTTCAGGGGGTATAGTCCAAAGTTTATTACCAAAATCGATTTCATCCCATCGAGTACCGGCAGCTTCACCTGGGCGCGTAAGTGTATGTAACTGCCATTCAATTAAAAAACGAGTTACGCGCTTAATTGATGCTATAGCAAGTGTTTGCATTAATTCAGGCAGCTCCTCTGGTTTTAACGAAGGCATGTTTAGTTTTTGCGGCTTTTTGAAAACCTCACTAATCCCTGCAAGTGGATTGGCATTAATGTAACCACTATTAACTGCGTGTATCATGATCTTTCTTAAATACAGGCATAGCCGCTTAACTGTCTCTAAGGTTCCTTTTGCTTCTATGGGTTTTAAAATCTTAATCACTTGTGGTGCATTAATTTTACCAATGGGGTATTTGCCAATAACCGATAAAATATGCTTGTTTAACGATCGCCAAATATCTTCACCATAGTCTTTGGTTAAACTTTGTTTTTTAACCTCAAACCACTCTAAAGCGACTTTATTTAGTGTTAACTCTTCTTGTGCTCTTTTAAAAGCTAAGGTTTCGTCTCTATGTTCTTTAGGGTCAGTCCCTAGAGCTACCAACTCCCTAGCTTCTTGCGCTAGCTTTCTAGCATTAACAATTGATATATCGGGATACTTACCTAACCCCATGTTAATACGCTTTTTTGTAATTGGATGATAGTAGTTAAAGTTCCAGAGCTTAGAACCACTCTTTCTAACTTTTACTTGTAGGCCATTCCCATCAGATAAAATTATATCTTTATCCTCTGCTTTTGCTTTCTTTAACGCTGTATCGGTAAGTTGCTTCGCTGATCTTGCCATAAAAAATGAACCCTACTCCAATTTAGTATTCTTTATTATGGCAGTTTATTAAAGGAATACCATATTAGATACTAAAACTTTGGGCTTGGGTGAAACTGGATGGGACGAGATGATACACTAAGTCATTGATTTTATTTTATTACAGGCACAAAAAAGGACGTCCTGAGACGTCCTGATATTGAATAATGGTGGAGGGAGAGGGATTCGAACCCTCGTTAGGGATAAACCTAAACACACTTTCCAGGCGTGCGCCTTCAGCCACTCAGCCATCCCTCCACAGTGCTGCAATTGTGTAATGCAACAGCGCGCTATAGTATGAAATAGACCCTTAAGGTGCAAGGCATTTTTAAATATGAGCCTTTAAATGCTTACTTATCAAGCAATAGCTTATCTATAGGCACAAAAAACGGCTAAATCTAAGACCTAACCGTTTTAATTTATACTTTTAAAATTACTTAGCCATGCTCGCAGTAAATTCAAGCATGCGATTAAGCGACTTAAGTGCGCCTTCGCGTAAATCCATATCAACGAATACTTCTTTACCTTTAGGGCTTATGAGGGCTTCCTCAATCGCTTTTAAGCCATTCATTGCCATCCAAGGGCAATGTGCGCAACTTTTACATGAAGCGCCCTCACCTGCCGTTGGAGCCGCAAAAAACTCTTTATCTGGACATAGTTGCTGCATTTTATAAAAGATGCCGCGATCGGTTGCTACAATAAACTTTTTATTGTCCATTGTTTGC
Source organism: Pseudoalteromonas sp. MelDa3 (assembly GCF_002863625.1). Classification (NCBI taxonomy): domain Bacteria; kingdom Pseudomonadati; phylum Pseudomonadota; class Gammaproteobacteria; order Alteromonadales; family Pseudoalteromonadaceae; genus Pseudoalteromonas; species Pseudoalteromonas sp. MelDa3. The sequence goes on from NZ_PJBR01000029.1 coordinate 3,077, forward strand.
GCAGCTTTAATTAATTGGCTCGTAGATCCAACCGAATCGGCAAGTGCAACAATTTCTGCTGGTGACTCAGGATGAACTAATACGCCTGCATCTGGGTGTAGCGCCTTCATATCTTTTAAGGCTTTAGTTTTAAATTCGTCATGTACAATACATGCGCCATTCCACATAAGCATATCAGCACCGGTATTTTTTTGAATATAACTACCAAGGTGCTTATCTGGGCCCCAAATGATTTTTTCGCCTTGCTCATCAAGGTGCTCTACTATTTCAAGTGCACATGATGAGGTTACAATCCAATCTGCACGCGCCTTAACTGCGGTAGAGGTGTTTGCATACACAACCACTTTACGGTCAGGGTGCTCATCACAAAACGCTGAGAACTCGTCTATCGGGCAACCAATATCTAGCGAACACGTCGCTTCAAGCGTTGGCATAACAACCGTTTTATTTGGCGTTAAAATTTTGGCTGTTTCGCCCATAAATTTCACGCCCGCGACGATGATCATATCTGCATCGTGACGTGCACCAAAACGCGCCATTTCTAGCGAATCGGCAACGCAGCCGCCAGTTTCTTCAGCAAGTGCTTGAATTTCAGGATCGGTATAATAATGTGCAACAAGTACTGCATTTTTATCTTTTAGTAATTGTTTTATACGCGCTTTATATTCGCCTTGCTCGTCATTTGTTAACGGTGCTGGCTTAGGGGGGAAAATATAACCTTCAGGCATAATAGTTTGAGCTAGACTCATGTTCTCGACCACTTATCTACAGTGCATTAATTAGGGCGAATTATACGAGAATATAAACACAAATAACAGCAAACTAGTAAAGCTGTTTATAAAAAATAGAATGGGAATTTAAAAAAGAATATAAAGGAAAGTATTAGAGAGTGGTGGGTCATGATGGATTTGAACCATCGACCAATTGATTAAAAGTCAACTGCTCTACCAACTGAGCTAATGACCCGCTCTAATATAAATCTGCTTTGTAAGAAGCTGCGTAAATCCGCCGATTAAAACTTTCATAGAATGGTGGGTTATGATGGATTTGAACCATCGACCAATTGATTAAAAGTCAACTGCTCTACCAACTGAGCTAATAACCCAATCTATGCGCTTATTCAATTATGAATGAAGCTTACGTAAATCCGCCGATTGATACCAAACACTATTCATAAGAATAAAGAATGGTGGGTCATGATGGATTTGAACCATCGACCAATTGATTAAAAGTCAACTGCTCTACCAACTGAGCTAATGACCCGCTCTTATATAACTTTTCATAGAATGGTGGGTTATGATGGATTTGAACCATCGACCAATTGATTAAAAGTCAACTGCTCTACCAACTGAGCTAATAACCCGCTCTATGCACTTATTCAATTATGAATGAAGCTTACGTAAATCCGCCGATTGATGCCAAACACTATTCACAAGGAATAAAGAATGGTGGGTTATGATGGATTTGAACCATCGACCAATTGATTAAAAGTCAACTGCTCTACCAACTGAGCTAATAACCCGCTCTATTGTTGCGTTTAAATGCAACTTACTACTTTACGTAAATCCGTCGATTGGAACCAATCACTATTCAAAGGAATAAAGAATGGTGGGTTATGATGGATTTGAACCATCGACCAATTGATTAAAAGTCAACTGCTCTACCAACTGAGCTAATAACCCGTTCCAGTTGCTAACTTATTTCTAAGTTAAAGCCTGCGTAAATCCGCCGATTGATGCCACACACTATTCACAAGGAATAAAGAATGGTGGGTCATGATGGATTTGAACCATCGACCAATTGATTAAAAGTCAACTGCTCTACCAACTGAGCTAATGACCCGCTCTGACGTTGCGTTTTATAACAACTTAGTATTCTACGTAAATCCGCCGATAAAAGACCATTCAAAGAATGGTGGGTTATGATGGATTTGAACCATCGACCAATTGATTAAAAGTCAACTGCTCTACCAACTGAGCTAATAACCCGCTCTTTTTGTCGCATTTCGAGTGGGGTAACCATTCGTTTGCTGCGGGCGCTTATAATACTTATTTATAAAATGAGTGCAACCGAAATTGTCTCTTTTTTTAAGTTTTTATGTCTAGATGCACAAAATTAAACCGTTTGTGCTCAAACTACATGCAAATCCAAGATTCTTCGAGAGTTTCCATGTAGTTTGCTCGCCCTAACTAGAAATTTAATCGCTAGTGAACTTTAGTTTCCTAAACGATCAGTTGCTAGTTTTGCAGCGGTTGTACTTGGGTATTGATTGATAAGATCGCTCAATATTTTTTGCGCTTGCGCCGCTGAACCTTGATCTTGTAAAAGTGTGCCTAACTTTAGCATTGCATCTGGGCGTTTATTAGAATTTGGAAATTCGTTCACAACGACTTTAAAGTGCTCTACTGCTTTTACACCATCATTTTTAATAGTAAGCAACTGCCCTAACCAATAATGCGCATTAGACGCATAGACAGAGTTTGGGTAGGTAGTTAAAAACGTTTGAAATTCAGGAATCGCTTGGTCATAGCGTTTATCTTTCATTATTAACGCGACAGCGCGCTCATAGGCTTCATTTTCAGATAAGTCACTGCTATAGGTCTGTGCATTGCTTTGTTGCGTGTAATCAGTTGCGGGAGCTGCTGCTGGCTGTGTATAAGCCTGGCTCACGCGGTTTTCAATTTCTTGATACAACTCACGCTGACGCTGCAGTACTTTTTCAAGCTTGTAGCTTTGCTCTTCGGTTACACCTCGAATTTGGCTTACTTCGTCTTGTAACAAGTTAAGCTGTTGCTGTAACTCAACTTGCAAAAAGTTACGCTGTTGCATCATATTCTCAAGCGACGCTAATCGCTTCTCAATACTTGATTGTGAACTCGCAGCTTCTGAAACAGGAGCGGGAGCAGCCATTAACTGGGTGCTCCCGCTCAATATCATGGCTGCCAAAATAATTTTCGGCTTCATAATATCTCTTATCTTAGTAAACTAGTACCGCACGGCGGTTTTTAGCGAAAGCTGATTCAGTGCGAGACTTAACCATTGGCTTCTCTTCACCGTAGCTTACCACTGACATTTGGCTAGCTGAAACACCTAAGCTTAATAAGTATTTTTCAACTGCTTGGCCACGGTGCTCACCTAGTGCAATATTGTACTCTGGAGTACCGCGCTCATCTGCATGGCCTTCAATTAGTACTTTAACTGATGAGTTTTGAACTAAAAACTCAGCATGTGCACGAAGTAAGTCTGCGTACTTGCTTTCAACTGTCGCAGTATCAAAATCAAAGTAGATTACTTGCTCTTGACGAAGTGCTTCGTACTTTTGACGAAGTTGCTCTTCTGCTTGTTGCTCAGGAGAAATTGTAGCAACTTCAACCGTATCAGTGTTAGTTGATTGCTCAACAACGCCTTGATTTGATTGGTTTGCAGCACCTTCATCAATATCTGAAGATGAGCTACAAGCTGCTAATGTCATTACTGGCACAGCAATTAGCAGGCCTTTAAGTATTTTGTTAAGTTTCATTGAGTAGATTCCTATTTTGAGTAAACCAGTAATATTACTGTAAGTATGGCGACCAAGCTGGTGCCTTTACTTGTCCGTCTAGCACAGGTAACCGTGCCTTAAAGCGGCCGTCCATCGATACTAGCGCAAGTACCTGTTTATTATTATGAAGCGTGCTATATATAATCATCGAACCATTTGGCGCTATGCTCGGTGATTCATCTAGGCGTGTTCTCGTTAATACTTGGAACGCGCCTGTAGCCAGCTCTTTCTTAGCAAGATGGTACTGCCCGTTGGTACGGTTAACCATCACTAATTCTTTTCCATCTGGTGTTATTGAACCAGCAAGATTCATATCACCATCAAAGGTGAGTCGTTGTGACCTACCTGTTTTTAAATTTAACTTATAAATCTGAGCATTACCACCCCTTTCAGATGTAAACACAATATCTTGACCATTAGGGTGCCAAGATGGCTCAGTATCTATGCTACGGTGATTTGTTAAGCGTGTTTCTTTACGTGTAGCTAGGTCAAGCATGTAAACTTCTGTTGCACCCGTCTTGTCCTTAGAAAGCACTAACAATAGCTTTTTACCATCTGGCGAAAACTGCGGTGCACCATTAATACCACGGTAGCTTGCTATTATTTCGCGTTTACCTGTGTATATATCTTGAATGTAAATTTGGCTTTGACGGTTTTCAAACGTTACATACGCTAACTTAGTACCATCTGGTGACCACGCTGGCGACATTAAAGGCTCTTTTGAGCGAAGTAATACTTGCTCATTAAATCCGTCATAATCTGCAACAACTAACTGATAAGGCTTATCATCATTATCACGTACTATTACATAGGCAATTTTAGTTAAAAATGCGCCTTTTTCACCAGTCAATCTTTCATAGATAACGTCACTGATTCGATGAGAGTAACGGCGAAAACCACTTTCACCAATAACACTTTCACGCGCTTCCAAAATATGATCTTGGCTTTTAACTAGCTTACCATTACTCATCATTTGTGTGTTGCCACCAGTAATTTGGCCGCGGATCACGTCAACTAACTCATAACGCACTAAGTAACGCCCATCAGTTTGCTGCTCAACTTCGCCCACTAATATCGCTTCCACACCTTTATTAACCCAAGATGCGTAATCAATTTCGCTATCTTTGGTTGGCTGTTGTGGCATTTGCGCTACATCTACAGGCTTAAATTTACCACTGCGCATTAAATCGGCAGCAATAACACTGCTTAATTTTTCAGGGATTGGGCCAACACCTTGGTACTTAAAAGGTACTATAGCAATGGGCCTTGCACCGTCTACACCCTCAGTTATTACAATTTCAAGTGCTGCATTAGCAACACCCACAAACCCAAACAGTAAAACTAAACAGGCTATTTTTATTTTGTTGAACATATCATTCCTTTAAAATTCTGGCTTGATTGTTAAATTAATATTCTTAAGTTGTTCGAATACGTCTTTATCTTTAGATACCGGTAATGTGTCGGCCATGCGCACTGCTCTTAATGCAGCTTCACATACCAACTTATCGCCACCTAATGATTTAACTTGCGTTACTAAACCATTAAAACCTAAACGAATATTTACTCGGCACTGTTGGTTTTTCATTTTTTCATCAATCAATAAGTTTTGCTGAATACGCGCCATAATTAATGCACGGTACTTATCAACTTCGCTTACCACTTGTTGTTGACGTATTTTACTACGGGCAGCCTGCTCTTTGGCAAGTTGCTCTTGTAACATTTGCTCTTGCATTGCTTGCTGGCGTTTACGTTCTGCCTCGGCTGCACGCTCTTTTGCTTCCTCTTCACGTTTTTTACGTTCAGCTTCTGCTTTTTTAAGTGCGTCTTCTTCGGTTTTACGCTTATCAGCAGCAGCTTTTGCTGCACTTTCAGCTTCTTGCTTTTGCTTTTCAGCTTGCTTAGCTTTAGCGCGCTCTTTTTGCTCAATGGCACGTGCTTTTTTAGCTTGCGCTTGCGCCTCGGCTGTTTCTTTTTCTTTAGCTTTACGTTCTTGCTCTAGCTTTTTAATATGCCTAGATTCAGATTCGCGTTGCTTACGTGCATTGGCCGCTCTGCGTTCTAAATCGCGGATACGTTTGTCTTCAGCACTTTTTTTATCTTTTTCTTTCTTTTGAAGTTCAGCAATTTTTTGCTCAACTTGTTTTTGATCAACTGTAACGGCTGATACTGCTTTATCTGGCGTAGGTATAGCCGAATTAAGCGTTACTTCCATTACTCTAGGTGCTGGCGGATGAATGTTTGCAGACGCATACAAAAAACCACCAATTCCTAAATGAAGTACTATCGATTTTACTACTGAACTATTCATACAGCTACTTCCCCTCAAAGGATTCAGTCATTAATCCTACTGATGGTACGCCTGCATTTTTCAAAAAATCCATTAGTAATAATACTTCTTGATACGACACCTTACCCGAGCCTTTAATCATGACTGGCACGTCAGGGTTTTTCATTAACTGTAATTTTATAACCGCAGCAACATCAAGTGCTTCCATAGGCTCTTCAGGATCAGTACCTACGCTTACATAATATTTACCCTCTGCATCAATTGAAGCAATAATGGGAGGAGTATCTTTAGTATCAACTAAATCAGACTCTTCCATTTTAGGTAAATCAACTTTTACACCGTGTGTAATAAGCGGTGCTGTTGCCATAAATATAATAAGTAATACCAACATTACATCAATGTAAGGTACTACATTAATTTCTGCGACCGGACGGCGCTTTTTACGCTGATACATTCGCTTGTGCCTCTATTTGTGTAGCTGCTTGACGGTGTAAAATATTAGCAAACTCTTCCATAAAGTTAATATAGTGAGACTCAAGCTTTTCAACACTGTTTGAAAAGCGGTTATAAGCAATAACAGCCGGAATTGCCGCGAATAAACCCATAGCAGTCGCAATAAGTGCCTCTGCTATACCGGGTGCTACCATTTGTAATGTAGCTTGCTTAACTTCACCTAGTGCAATAAAGGCATTCATAATACCCCACACTGTACCAAACAAACCGATGTACGGACTAATAGAACCTACCGTTGCTAAAAACGATAAGCTAGATTCAATTTTTTCAATTTCACGAGAAAGCGCAACACGCATAGAACGATGCGTCCCTTCCATAACAATACTCGCACTTTGAAATGTATTCTTTTTATGACGAGCAAATTCTTTAAAGCCTGAAGTAAATAAAGCTTCAATACCTTGAGACTGACCGCTGCGTGACGATATTTCGTTATACAATTTACTTAGATCAATACCAGACCAAAATTTTTGCTCAAATTTCTTAGCATTTGATAGTGCATCTGATATTGCTTTTTTACGCTGAAATATAATTGTCCACGACATTACAGACATGGCAACTAGCCCTAACATCACTAACTGAACAAGCAAGCTTGCTTCTAAAATTAGGTCTAAAAAATTAAGCCCTGATCCCACGTTAAACTCCTAAGTAATTTCAAAATACGGCAAATTGGTTAATTTGTGTAAATATGACCGTTTAAACGGTCAAAAGTTGCATCTAGTGTATCTAGTCCATTTCAAGCTGACAACGGTATTGCTATGAATAGGCAACAAAAAACGTTAAAAAACAGCTTTAGTTGGCATTTCCCTTTGCCTCAGTATTTTATTTAATCTTTTAAATAAACTCGCTAACTATAAATATGCGTAAATATATAAGTAAAACGTCATAAAATGCGCCGTTTATTCAAAATAAGAGCATAAACACTCAAAACCTATAAGCCTCACCTTCACATAACAGTAAAACTAATACCGAGCCACATCAAAAGAAATTACTTAAGCTAGAAATTTCATTAACTTATAAATTTAACGACTAATTAACGCGCAAGATTCAAACAACAATAAAATTCACCGAATTAGTTTTTCTAATCTGAAAATACAAATTTTCTAGTTTGAATAAAAAGGTGATCTTACGTATTATTCTCCCATACCGAACTAGCGCACTGAATGAGATAGTTTCATTAAGCCAAGTTCTTAGTAATAGGATATTTTATCGTATTACATTGTTTTACTCTTTCTGGATAAAACCAAATTCAGTAAAACGTAGTTCCCTGGATTACTTCCTTCAACTTGTTGTTTGCCCGCATTTTTTGCGGGCTTTTTTTTGCCTGCAATTTGGTGCGCTACATACTTTATTTATAAACTAATAATTGCCCTACCTATTTTACAATAAGTAATTCGGTTACTAGTTTGAATGGTACGCAGGATAGCTTCGCGAGTCTTAACGCCCTGTGAATTAACAGTTAACTATAAAGCGTATAAGTATTTTGAAATAACATTTGCAACAGTGTGCTGAGATTTTGGGTAAAATACCAGCCGTATAAATATTTGAAAGAAAGGGATACTAAGTCAATTACCGGCTGCGCAATAAAGCACAGCAAGTAATGTATATGATGAGGCTAGTCTTTTTTAGGAAGTAAACCAAAGTGATGATATGCACTGTCAGACACTATTCGCCCACGCGGAGTACGCTGAATAAACCCTTGCTGAATTAAAAACGGCTCTATTACATCTTCTATTGTTTCACGCTCTTCACCAATAGCTGCAGCTACATTGTCGAGTCCTACTGGGCCGCCCATGAATTTTTCAATTATGGCGAGTAAATATTTGCGATCCATATAATCAAAACCACTTTTATCTACGTCAATCATATCAAGCGCTTGCTTAGCTACTTCGGCGTTTACTGTACCGTCAGATTTTACCTGTGTGTAATCGCGTACACGGCGTAATAAACGGTTTGCAATACGTGGTGTACCACGTGAACGTTGTGCAATTTCGGTTGCGCCGTCGTCACACATTTCTAAACCAAGATAATGTGCAGAGCGCCCTACTATGTGCGACAAATCTTCTACAGAATAAAACTCTAATCGCTGCACAATACCAAAACGGTCACGTAGTGGCGATGTAAGCGATCCTGCTCGGGTGGTTGCACCAATAAGCGTAAATGCAGGTAAGTCTAATTTAATAGAACGCGCAGCTGGGCCTTCACCAATCATTATATCAAGCTGGTAGTCTTCCATTGCTGGATACAGTATTTCTTCAACTTGCGGGCTTAGCCTGTGTATTTCATCAATAAACAGTACATCGCCTTCTTCTAAATTAGTAAGTAACGCAGCTAAATCGCCTGCTTTTTCAAGTACAGGGCCGGATGTTGTTTTAATACTTACGTGTAATTCGTTGGCTACAATATTTGCAAGCGTGGTTTTACCAAGCCCTGGTGGGCCAAATATTAATAAATGATCGAGCGCTTCACCACGGGTTCGGGCAGCTTCAATAAAAATTTCCATTTGCTGCTTAACATGAGGCTGGCCTCTGTAGTCGGCTAAAAGTTTTGGTCTTATTGCACGATCTATAGAGTCTTCATTTGTTTTTTCAGTCGCATCAATTAAGCGATCCGCTTCAATCATGGGTTACTCACAACATTGATTTTAAAGATTCTCTAATAAGAACCTCAGTAGACATATCGGGCTTGCTTATCGATTTTACTGCTTTTTGCGCTTGTGGCAATTTATAACCTAACGCAACCAATGCCGATACGGCATCATCGGCTGCATTATTAGCAATTGTCGCATCGCTCATCGGCTCTATTACCGCGCTGTCACTAAATGGCGTAAATAAATCATTACCCCAATCTTTTAATCTGTCTTTCATTTCGAGTACTAAACGCTCGGCTGTTTTTTTACCTACACCCGGTAATTTAACAAGCGACGTTGAGTCTTCGTTATTTACACAGCTTACAAATTGCTTTGCCGACATGCCCGATAAAATAGCTAAGCCAAGTTTTGGACCAACGCCATTTGCTTTTAATAGCTCTCTAAACAAGGCGCGTTCAACTTTATTATTAAAACCAAATAATAATTGAGCATCTTCACGCACTACAAAGTGGGTGTAAACAATCGCGTTTTCACCAATTTTTGGTAAATCGTAAAAACAGGTCATTGGCATTTGTACTTCGTAACCGACACCACTTACTTCGAGTAATATTTCTGGTGGCTGTTTTTCGACTAAAATACCATTTAAGCGGCCTATCATAGTTATTTCCTTAAACGTCCTCTAACGGTTTTGCTTGCGCTACCCGCTAGTTTAATTAAATTTTGTTCTGAGTGAGCGTGGCAAATCGCAATAGCAAGTGCATCAGCTGCATCGGCCTGTGGCGTACCGGGTAGTTTTAAAATATTTTTTACCATGTGCTGCACTTGTGTTTTATCAGCGCCACCGTTACCTACTACTGCTTGCTTAATTTGCCTAGCTGAATATTCAAATACGGGTAAGTCGGCCATTGCAGCGCCAACAATCGCCGCGCCTCTAGCTTGGCCAAGCTTTAAAGCTGAATCGGGGTTATGCGCCATAAATACTTTTTCAATGGCAAAGGTTTCTGGCGAAAACTGCTCAATAAGCTGTGTAATGCCTTGATAGATCATTTTAAGCCTAACCGGAAAAGGATGATCGGCTAACTTAATACAACCACTGCCTAAGTATGTAAATTTAGAACCTTGGTGGGCAACAACGCCATATCCGGTCAAACGTGAACCAGGATCGATCCCTAAAATGATGGCCAAACAGCGCTCCATTGTTATTATTTTTAAATTACGCTAATAATGCCAGAGCACTGTATAAATTACCAGTACAAAGAAAAACAAAAATGCCCACGTATTAGGTGGGCATTTGCAGGAGCGTGTTAGTTTAAACTTACCCTAGGGCACGCACTAATCCTTGGGTGTTTTGTTTAAGTGTTCGGGCAATCATTAAATAGCCTAAACCAGCCACAAATACACCGCCAGCTACCGGACCAATAATCCATATATGCGGATGTAACTTACCTGCTAAATCAAACATTTGCTGCTGCACAATTAAAAGCGCTATATCACTAAAAAATGCAGCCACTAAGCCAGCTAAACCGCCGAGTAATAAAAACTCGTACAAGGTCGCGTTTTTAATTAATCGGCTTTTAGCGCCAAGCGTTCGCAGTATGACAATTTCTTGCATACGCTCACCTAAACTAGCTTGCACTTGCGATATAAGTACAAGCGCGCCACACAGCACAACAATTGCAAGTACAAAGCCAATGGCGAGTGATACTTGCGAAATAGTTGTTTGTATTTGCTTAACAAAGTTATCAATATCAATCGCTGTAATAGTAGGGTAAGTACGCAATAACTGGCTAAAATCACGCTTTTGATCTGGGTTTATACGTACCGACGAAATATACGTTGCCGGAAAATCTGCAAGTACATCTGGGCTTAAAATAATAAAAAAGTTAGGTTTAAGCGTGGCCCAATTAACTTTGCGCACACTGGTAATTTTAGCGTCGAATGACTGCGAACCAATTAAAAATGTAAGCGTATCGCCCATCTCAACATCTAAACGGTCAAGCATCGACTCCTCTACTGAGGCTTCAGCCATCGCATTTTCACCAAACCACGTGCCTTGTGTTACTTCATTTTGGTCAGGCACATCTTTAAGCCATGTAAGGTTTAGCTCGCGGCCAATACCTGCACGTGCTTCTTCGTCTTTTTTCTCGTTGTCTTGCAGCGATACAGAACGTGCTACCAACTCGCCGTTTACCGCATTTACGCGTCCACGAATAGTGGGATAAAACTCTGATACCTGAATATCTTTTTGTGCTAAATACTCATTAATTGGCTCAAGCTCATTTTGCGTAATATTAACTAAAAACGCATTAGGCGCGTCGCTTGGAAGTTGCGATTGCCAATCAGATATCATGTCGTTTTTAAGTACCACTAAAAACAGCAGTAATTTAATCGCTAATGAAAAACTAATTAACTGTACCGCGTTCACATTTGCACGCTTTTGAATAGATGCAATTGCAAGCGACCAACTGTTACCTGGCTTAAGCCCTAATTTTCGACCGCCACCAAATATTAATTTAGATATCAAAAACAACACACCAATTAGCGCAAGTGTTGATATAAACAAAATAAGCGTTATTTTTATGTTGTTACTGAATAACCACATTAATAAAAACACGGTTAGCGCACTCATTCCTAAATGCACACGACTAACTGCCAATTTGTCACCTAAGTTACGGCGCAGCACTCTAAGCGGTGGAATATCAAATAAATCAAATAACGGTTTAATAGAAAACATAACGGCACAAATTACGCCAGTGCTTATAGCCACCAGCCAAGGTTTAAAGCCACCTAAAGGTAGCTCTGTGCCCATACTTTTTGATAAGTAACTTGTTGCTATTTCTTGCAAGCCATAACCAATTAACAGCCCAATACTTACCGCCATTGCACATACAAGCAATAAATGGAGCATGTATATTTTGCGGATCATTGAGCGGCTACCGCCTAGCGTTTTCATCATCGCTACTGGGTCGTATTGTCGTTCACAATAACGTTTTGCTGAAACGGCTATAGCCACTGCGGCTAAAATAATACCTAATAGGCCGGCAAGTAATAAAAAGCTCTCTGCACGGTTTAAACTATTTGAAATAGGTGATTGACGGTCTTTAACGCCGTACCATTGTTGGTTTTCTTTCATTTGTGGTTTAAGCCACTCGTAAAAGCTATTTATATCGGCCTCACTACCTGCATAAAGTTGGCGATAATAAACACGACTACCTGGCTGCACAACTTCGGTTTTTGCCACATCGTCAATATTAATAAGCACACGACGGCTGCTCGAAAATACATTAAATGGCGCGTCAGGCTCTTCTACAATAACTTTTGAAACATTAAATAATGCAGCGCCAAGCTCTACTTGCGCGCCTATATCAATATTTAAACTGTAAAATACTGATTCACTTAGCCACACATTACCAGGCGTTGGTCCGCTATTAGCAACCTTAGTTTCACCTGTTAAGGTATCTTTAACTTTTAACTGCCCTTTTAACGGGTACGCATTAGATGCCGCTTTTACTGAGCTAAACTGCATTTCATCATCGGCAAACAACATAGTGTCGAAGTACACCATTTGCGCCGTTTTTAAATTTTGGCTCTGTGCTTTAGTAATAAAAGCAGTGTCGAGAACATGATCGCTTGCAAGTACACGGTCTGCTGCAATAAAAGCACTGCTTTTTTGCGCAATACTTTGCCCTATTCGCTCAGTAACCATAGACAGTGTAAGCACGGTTAAAACAGCAAGGGCGATAGCTGCGCTTATAACTGTTAGCTCACCACGGCGAAATTCTCGCGAAAATAACTTAAGCGCTAACTTAACCCACATTAGCAACGTCCTCTACTTGGCTTTTTACCAGTAAGCCCGCTTCTATTTGAATAATGTGCTCACATTTTTGTGCAAGCCCTTCATCGTGAGTAACCAAAATAAGCGTAGTGCCGTGTTGCGTGTTTAAATCAAATAATAACGACTCAATCATTTTACCGTTTTTGCTGTCTAAATTAGCCGAAGGCTCATCAGCAAACAATATTTTAGGCGTACCAATAAATGCTCGCGCAATAGCAACACGCTGTTGTTCACCGCCAGAGAGTTGCGACGGGTAATGATCAATTCGATGGCTCAAGCCTACTTTTTCAAGTAATGCAATTGCTTGCTCTTTCGCATCACTTTCGCCAGCAAGCTCTGCTGGTAGCATAACGTTTTCAAGTGCCGTTAAGCTTTGTACTAACATGAACGATTGAAACACAAATCCAATTTTAGCCGCGCGCAGTGCAGCACGCTCTTCTTCATCTAAATTGTGTAATGGCTCGCCATCTAAAAATATTTCGCCGCTGCTAGCGGTATCCAGCCCTGCTAATAAACTGAGTAACGTTGATTTACCAGAGCCCGACGTGCCAACAATAGCAACAGACTCGCCATGCTTGACATTAAAGCTGATGTCGCTGAGGATGGGCAGCTCACCTTCAAAGGTAGAGACTACTTTAGACAAACCATTAACCTGAATTATATTTAATTGAGAAAGCGCTGACATATGACTCATTCAATCCTTCGTTTAGTATTCATTTTATTTTTAGTTATCAAACCGCTGAGCGCAGCAGCCGACAACACGATTTTAATACTCGGTGACAGTTTAAGCGCAGCCTACGGACTTCAACAAGAAGAAGGCTGGGTAAAATTGTTACAAGATAAATACGATGACGAACAAGCCGACATTGAACTTATCAACGCCAGTATTAGTGGCGAAACATCTGGTGGAGCCCTACGCCGTTTAGATGCATTGCTTGAGCAATACGAACCCACTCATGTACTTATTGAGCTAGGTGCTAATGACGGTTTACGTGGTTTTCCAGTCAAAAAAATGCAAACTAACTTAACGTCTCTTATTCAAAAAAGCCAAGCAGCTAATGCGATGACCGCCTTAATGGAGATTTACATTCCCCCTAATTACGGTCCGCGTTACAGCAAAATGTTTACAGACACTTTCTCGCGCGTTAGCGAAGAGACAAATGCGCATTTAATGAACTTTTTTATGCTCGATGTTGCAGGTCAACCTGAGCTAATGCAAAACGATAGTTTACACCCTAACAAAAAAGCTCAGCCATTAATACGCGATGAGATGTATGACTCGATCAAAAAGTGGTTAAATAAAGACTAGCCAATTAATATACCGCAAGAGTGTCTTTTTAGGTCTCTTGCGTAATAAACACCCAAACAAACAATCGCTTATTGATTTTTAAAAAAATACACGTACTATTGCATACAAATCGGTATGTGGCGCAGCTTGGTAGCGCACTGTCATGGGGTGGCAGGGGTCGAGAGTTCGAATCTCTCCATACCGACCAATTAATTACCTCTATATCAATAAATTAAACTTCTCTTCAAAATATAGCCAAAACTCATCTGTTTTGATTCTACAATTTATCTGTAGCACTATCTTATTTATCTAAGCGCACTTAATAAAACAGAGTTTAGCTGGCAAGTTTTGTGGTTTTTGAGGGGTTTGTATTTAATTGTTATTAACTTGAAGTGGCCTTTGTGGAATCTGTATGAAGGCATTTGATTTCAATTTATTGAAATTAAAATAAAAAAGCGCACTAAGCGCTTTTCTTTACTAGAGTACTAGTGCTTGCGCCCTACACCATTACGTACCATGTCTTGCCCTGTTTGGAATACGTCTTCTGTAATACCGCGCGCTAAAAGTAGCTTTTGTTGGTCGTCAAACACAGCAACAAAACGGCTGCCATCTTTGTTATTAGTAGCCATACCAACACCGGCAACACCTTTAAGTCCAAAACCACCGTTTTCGACATCTATTAAAAAGCTTTCTAGTTCGGCTAAAGTATCAATTACGTCATTTTCATTATTCATTTTAAAACTCTTTTAGTAAGGCCTTGGCTAGGCTTTTAAATCATTATGGTGGCTATTTTATAGAGAAGAGCCAAAAACTTAAACCCTTGGCTCAGGTTAGTAACTAAATCGACTTTATAGCTAACTCTAAATTGCTTAGCGCACAACCAAACTCTTTTGCATTAACGCGATGATACTGTGTGTCACTCGTTGCTGTAAGGCTAATTATAAACTCATCTTGTTGAGCTACCGCACTTTGCTCTTGGCTTAGGCACATAGCTTGAGTAAGTGAGCGCAGTTTTGAATTTGTTAAAATTGCACCAAAGCGCTGCACAGGCAATGGAGGTATTTTTATAGCCGGTAACGCTTGGTCTATGGTGCGCTCGCTTAGAATAAACGTGTTATTGGTAATATCAATTACGCTGCCTGTAGGCCAGTACGAGTAGCTATAGCTCTTACTCTCAGGTTGTGCTTTACTTTGGTTAGCTAAATGCACTACACCACTTTTGCCTATTACGGTTATTAAACCACCTTCTGATGATTTAATAACAACCAAAGCCGTATTTTCATCAATACCAAAACCATGTTGAATCTCTGTTTTAGTATTTTTTACTTCGTTTTTATTTAACGCTGCTGTAAGCCTAAATGTACGGTTTTGTTCGCTAAATTGAGTATCTAGTACACCAAAATTAAAGCTGCCAAGTCCACCAGCATTAATGTTATTTTCATTTTTGCGAAGTGCCTCAAGGCTTGTCGTATTTGTAAGCATGCCCGTCACTTTACTTTGGATTGCTGCGCCCGCGCCTTCACCTACAATTACTGGGCGAGTTTGCAATGCTTGCGTCCACGGGTATGGGTTATTGTTTTGATCAAATAATACCTTGTGAGTTAATGCTGCATTACCGCTATTAAACATCACACCGGTACTATTTTTAATAAGTGATACAAGTGCATTAGTGCCACTTTTGCATAAAGCGTATTCGGCCTTTGTGTACTCTGGATAAATTGCTTCCCGGTTATACACATTCATTAATGTATTTCTGAGAGCGGGTAATTCATCGCACGAGTTACTCGTAATCGCTTTAGCAAGTGCTGGCGTTAGTGCTAACCATTGAGTGTTTATATTTGATTGTGCTAAAAGACTCTGCGCTACATCTGCCGACTCATAAGGGTCGCGGCTCGATGCCGTAATAGCAAGTATGGTGGGTTTTGCGTTATTAACTTTTAAACTGCCCGACACAAATTGTAAAATATTATTAGTCGCAACCTCAATATTAAAATCGGTATTTACTTGCTCTTTTAAGCGCTCACCGTTTTTATCAAGTAGCGGCACTTCTAGCATATCAAATACAAAGTTGTATTCTTGCTGAGTCAGGCTTTCTAATTGCTGGTTATTTATATCGCGCCATAGCCATAATAAATCTGTTTTAGATACGCTATTTGACGATTTACCTAGCAAGGTTTTAAGTGTTTTTAATACAGCCGTTTTTGCCTCAACGTTATTATTAGGCCAGTGCTGCGTGATGTTTTTTATTTGAGCGTTGCTAACAGCATATAAATTATGTGACTTACCATCAATAGCAGTCTCTTTTTGGCAATTGTTAAGCTTTGCGCTAGTACAGGTAGTAAGCTCTGACCCCACTAAAATTAAAGTTTGGTTTTGCTCTTGAGCCACTGCATTTATTGAATATCCAACACCAAACAATGCCACTAACATACCTAGTAACTTTGGCTGTTGATCACGTAAAAATGCACATATCATAATGTAAACTCTAATATAAATTATAAAACTAATATGTTGTAGTTTAACAGCTAGCCACTTGAGCCTAAATATATTTTTATAAATGTTAAATAATTCAAGCCCCTGAAAAGCGATAGCGTTAAGCACTTCATTTAAATACGTTGTTTAGTTTGCCCTTTTGCCATTATAAATATTAACTAAACAAATTTAAACAGAGCATTTATTGATCAAATTCATTGTTTAAATTACGGTGGTGCATTGTTTTATGTAACTAGGGTGAAATATGGACTTCTCTAATGAAGAGATAAATTTTTTTGCTGAGTTATTCAAACCAAATACAAAACAACGTTCCCCTCGCGACCATATGCTTACAATGAAAAGCTCTATACCCGCGAGTATTGCTCACCTTTTTACCCACGCTAATCTAACTTTGCTTGCTAAAGTTGCTAATTACCAACTTTGGTTTCCCTTGCAATTAAAAATTGATGAGTTAGGTGTAATTAACCCCACTTTGAGCGCACCAGAAGTAATTGATACAAAGGGCACTCAACGTAGTTGGCGCTGGAGTGAGCTAAATATTAAAAGCCAAGGTTTTAATATTGAATCGATTTCCAGTACTGGAATATTTTTAAAACCATTAAAAAGTGGAGAGAGCTTAAAAAAATTACAGCACATGAGCTTTACCTTACCCAACAAAGAAAGCATATCGATAGATGTAGAACCCGTTAGGCAAAGTAGCCTAGGGATTGCAGCAAAAATCACTCAGATTCATAGCGGACAAGAGCAATTACGCGCCTATCTGTTTGAAGAACATAAACGCCAATATGCTAAGCTGTACGAAGATGGACAACTAATTGAACAGTTAATTTAGTCCCTTTTAAACACTCACAAGCACTTCACTTGGCTTTATTTAACCCCCTCTCAATGTTAATCTGTACCCTTATTAATAAATCATAAGGATATGACAATGCCAGGTGCTTTTGCGCACATCACAGCCGTTAATATTGCAACGCAAACCAAGTCACTCGCTAAAATGGATATGCCTAAAAAAGCAAAGCTTATTTTAAGCCAACGCCAAGCATACCTTGAACTAGGCTGTGTAGCCCCCGATTATCCTTACTTAGCTGTAGCGCAGCCTAGCCAAAATGCGTGGGCCGACCTAATGCACTATGAGCACACAGGCGATTTACTTAAAGCCATGATTGAACACTGTAAAACACTTGAAGGTGAAGCATTTGAAAAGTGTTTTGCTTGGTTATGCGGTTATATGGCCCATGTTGCTGCGGATATAACGGTGCATCCGGTTGTTGAATTAAAAGTAGGCCCGTATGAGCAAAATCAAACGGCGCACCGTGCCTGCGAAATGAACCAAGATGCATTTATTTGGCAGCGTTTAAATTTAGGTGAGTTAGGTTATGCTGACCGCGTGCAACAAAATATTGGATCTTGTACTAACAAAGACGATAATTTTGATACCGATATTGCAAAAATTTGGCAACATGCTTTATTAACGGTTCACCCAAGCTACGCAGCACAACACGCTCCTAACTTTAATTCATGGCATAACGGTTTTCAGCTTGTAGTAAATAATGTTGAAGAAAGCTATCGATTATTTGCCTGTGCACGCCATGTTGCTGCTGATTTAGGCTTGTTTTATCCTCGCCCAAACGAAGTAGACCCCACTTTTATTGAACAACTAAAAACGCCGCACGAGCCTATGCACTACAACGATATTTTTGACTTTGCCGTTAGTAACATTCAGCACTACATAACCATTATTGCCAATGCCGTATTTTTAGATACTGATTACAGTGCAATTAAAAATTGGAACCTAGATACAGGCTACGATGAACACAACACGATGACGGTATGGAGCAAATAAAATGAAACACTTACTTTGTATAAGCCTCATAGTATTACTTAGCGGTTGCTACACTTCAAAAAATAACAATCCAGAAGCGATGGCCGACTTAGCCTCGCAATTAAAAGATATTGCTACAGCCGTTGATGGCACATTAAAATTTAGTGAAACACCCTATTCAACAACTGATGAGTTATTAAAAGCTGCTGTTAATAACGATTTAAGAAAACTTGCACACTTTGGGGAATACACGCTTATTGTAAACGTACAAGATGATAACGCAGTGCTACTCTTATGTGATGCCAATACTGCTTTAATTGAAGATGCAGGCTGCACTGCTCAATCAGATATACAGCATTGGGGAGCTGAGGCTATTCATCAGTGCGAAATAACCATAAACGCCCAACAGCTCTGTAATTAGGTAGTAAAATACCCGCTATACATTTAAAGTTGAGCCGTCATCTCTTTAGGGTTAAACACTAAGCCATGGCGGCTAACATGCTCTGCAAAATTTTCGGCCGGCATTGGTTTAGCAAAGTAAAAGCCCTGAAATTCTTTACACCCCATTTGCGTCATTATTGCTACTTGCTCTTGGGTTTCTACTCCTTCGGCTACACACTTAATATCAAGTTCTTCACACATAACGTGCACCGCTTTAACTAAACTTTTTTGACGCGTAGAGCTCGTTACTTGGCTTATTAATGAGCGATCTAACTTGAGCTTGTTAATAGGGTAATCGGCAAGGCGTGCAATATTAGAATAACCTACCCCAAAATCATCGACCGAAATAGTAAAACCCCACGATTGCAGCGTTTGCATAAGCTTTAGCGAATGCGCTTGGTTTGCCTCAAGAGAGGTTTCAGTCAGTTCTAACTCTATTTGAGGTGGCTTTACATTAAAGTCGGCAAGGTATTTAACCAGTTTTGACATAAAATCGGTTTGGCTAAAATCAATTAGAGATATATTTATTGCCACCGGCACACTCGGTAAACCCGCCTTAGTCCAATCAGCAATTTGAGCGCACACCTTTTGAATAATCAGGTCGGTTAGCCGACTAACCATTCTGTATTCTTCTGCAATAGGAATAAATACCACTGGCGACACATTACCCAGTATTGGACTGTTCCAACGCGCTAAGGCTTCAAGCCCTATACATTGACCCGTTGCATCTACTTTAGGTTGATAGTGCACCGACAAATCGCCTTGTTGAAGCGCTTCATCTAATAACATTGAAATTTCGTATTTTTCGATAAAAGCTTGTGATTGTTTTTCGTTATAACCACTTAGAGGCATATTACAATTTGCTAGTTTAAGTGCTTCGCATGCATTGCTAAGTACTGTTGTGCTGTTTTTTCCATGATCAGGATACTTTGCAAAACCAAATAAAAATGATTGCTGACACTTAGTGCCAAATACATTATATGTTTTATCTAATGTATTTTTTATTTGCATTAATAGCTTATCTTCAAGCTCGCTTTGCGAGTTTGTCCCAATTATAAAAGCAAGCTTTCCTACTCCTATATGAGCACACAAAAGGGGCCCATCTGGCATCGCTTTTAAACGCTTGTACGCGTTAATAAGTAATGCTTGAGAGTCGGCTTTAGTGAGCTTCAAATTTAAGTATTCACTATTTGCACTTTGCGCAACAACGATATAAAAACCTTTTTGGTATTTGCTTGTTAATCTGTCGCATTGCAGCTCAAACCATTCTCTATTAGGTAGTTTTGTTTGCGAGTCTCTAAAGCGTAAACGTTTATTTTCTTGTTCCATCATCGATAAGTTTTGTTTAATGAGCTGCTCTTGCGTGCAATCGTAAAAGTCGTATACACGGTAGTTTGTACTCATTGTTATTTGCTGATAACTGGCTTTAAAATAACTTTTTTTGTACTTCACAATTTTATTTTGAGCATTAGAGTCGTCAAAGACTAAGGTAGGAAATAAATGAGAAAGATTAACGCTTCCTTCTTTTAATTCTTTTTTTATACCAAACATATCAATAGCATGTTGATTAAAATCAGTAATGACAAGATTTTCGTCAACAATAATTTTGGCTTTATTTGATTCGGTGAACAGGCTTCGATAAAGCTCATTTTTATCTTTAAGGTGTGTATTAGCGCTTATCATTGTTTTGTTTAAACGCTTAGCAGCCACAATTGTGCGCGCCACAGCAAGGGGAATACAAATGTTAAAAAATAAAAATATAAGCCCTGTAATGTATAAGTCAGCATCGGGAAGTTGTTGAGCTATGCCGGTTAAACCCGAGACATCAACGTTATTGATGATCATATAAAACGGCGCAATATTTAATACGCCATAAGCAAGAGCTGTTCTATAACCAAGTAGCATAAGTGCTATTATCGGGCAAGAATACATATACATAGAGCCCACTTTAGCAAGCTCTAGGTCTGTTAAAAATAAGTTCATTGACACGCTAGCAGCTACAATGGCTATTAAAAGTGCATGAGCGCTAAAGTGATAAAAACGCTTACTTGCTATAAGTAAACCACATGCAGTAGCAAGAAAGCTGCTTGTTAATACAACAATATAAATTAAGTTAAATTCAATAGCGCTTGTGTACGTGTGGCACGCCACAGCAAAGCATAACACCATTACTAATGATAGAATAATGCGCAGTGCACTTATTCGCCAATTGGCAACCTGACCAGGGGCTGAATAATGGTCATTTAATAAAAAGAACCTATTGAAAAAATGCATAATAAACAACAGTTAAAGCTCATTCTTCTATTAGACATTGATAACTTGTTAAAATCAATAAAATGAATATAATTTCTATTTACATAGTTCTATAAAATAGACAGGTGTAAACCTACCTGTTAGCCGTTAAACAATCATTTTTCGAGTGTTTTTACAGTTATCATCTTTAAGAGCGAAACCACTGCACCCTAAAAACTCACCGTGCTTAGATTTGCGTTTACGCATTTCGCGACCACACTTTTCACAAATTGGGTGCTGCGTTTTACACTCTGTATTCACACATTGTGAGTACGTGTTTTTATAAATCGATGGGCCACTACAGCTTTTACACACTCGTAATTTAGTTTCGCAAATTTGCGTATTAGTACAACTATAATAATCACCATATTGACCCGTTTTTGGCACAATTAAACCGTCGCTGCACGTACTACACTGTCTTTGCTTTAGTTGCGACTTATTAAACAACGTTGAAGCGATTTGAATGGGATAATTGTCATTTACTAATTCTTTTACAAACGCTGAGCATGCATAAGGGTCTGCAATTAAATACGCTTTATGTTTAGCACGCGTAATACCTACATAAAGCAAACGCCTTTCCTCTGAGTGAGTGAATTCATCTTGCTCTGGTAATAACGACTCCACCAGCACATTATTTTGATTATCGCTAGGAAACCCTAATTTACCTTGTTCAAAACCAATAATAATACAGTAATCGGCTTCAAGCCCCTTAGCGCTATGCAATGTCCAAAAATAAAGAGAGTTTGTATGCTTTTTATCTTTTAAATGTTGCTGCACGCTATTTAACATGTATCTATATCTACTAAGTATGGCAATGCTCGCTGATGCATCATTTTTTTGAATAGTGCTTATGCTCTGTTGTACTTTCATTTCTATCGATTTAGTACCTTGGTATAAATCGTCTAATAAAATAACTTGTGGTGTGGTTACTTGTGTATGTGTGCTGATCTGCTTTTTATATTGCTCAGGGTTTTGCATTACAAAACGCCCTGCTACATCACTAATACTATTGTTATATCTAAATGTTTTTTGCAGCATAGTAAGAGAGTGGCTGCCCACTAATTCATTAAAGCGTGTAGTAAGCGCTAAATTACCACCCGAGAACCGATAAATTGCTTGCCAGTCATCACCAACAGCAGTAAAGCGTATTCCGTTACCATGTTTTAATATGGCATTTATGAAAGCCATGCGCGCGCTTGATATATCTTGAAACTCATCAACTAAAATGTGGCTCCATGGAATATTAAAATCTCCGCTTACTATCGCCTTTGTTGCTTGAATAATCATGTCGTCAAAATCAATGGTACTTTGCGCGTTTAGTTCATTTATATAAGCATCATGAATTTGCACTAACAAGTTTGCATATTGCTGGTAATTTTTAATACCACTTTGCTTAATGCGCTGTTCTATTTGCTTATTACTTAGTTGCTCCACTCGAATAGCTTGTAAACATTTTATGTACTTATCAATCCCTTGCTGTAACTGCCCTGAGTTATTTAAAGTATGAAATATTTCGTCGTTACTTAAAGGTGTTAATTCAACATTATGCTTCTTTAATTGCTTTGCGAGGGTTTGCTCTAGCTTTCCTTCTACCCAGTTGTAATGAAAGGTCTCGAGTAAGGTGGTGCCATTTTGTTTATGCAGTTTGCGCTTAAATGCAACTTGCTCGTTATAATGTTTTTTATCTATATCGGCACGTGTATTCCCTTGCCTATCAATGCCAAAGTGCTCTAGGTAAATATCATATTGAGGTATATAAAAGTCTGGTTGGTATTGCCCACTTAGCTCTGCGCCTTGGCTAAAGTGATAATTCACCTCATAACTGTGCGGTACGCAATTCAAATGTAGCCAGTTTGAAATAAGCACTTCCTGATAACTTTTTACTTTATGACCCGCAAGGCTACGGTATTCGTTATCGCGTACGTACCGCTCGTACTGTGCATTATCTTTAAAGCTAAATATATCAATCGGCTCATGGAGTAAATCTAAAAATGCTTTTAAAAACTGTGGTTCGGTTTGTATTTTTTTACTTACCCACCCAGTTAACCAACTATTTAATTGAACTGGGTCAGTTGCAAATTTTGATAATTCGATTGGCTTTTTAGCACTTTGTAGTAATTTAAGCCCAAGCGCATGAAACGTTAAAATAGTGGGTGCTTTGGTATGCAATTTTGCATGCGTGGCGCGTTTAATAAAGCGCTCTTTAATCTCATTTGCTGCTGTTTTATTATAGGCCAGCACCAAAATTTGCTCAGGCTTGGCAATATTGCATGCTATTAAATCTAAAGACTTTGCTACCATCACAGATGTTTTACCTGTGCCTGCTGCCGCTAATACTAAATTTTTATCGTTATCGCGTATTACCGCTAAGCGCTGCTCTGTTGTTAATGGATTTGACTCTACTTGATTAAAAAAGTCATTTTTAAGAGTTAGTTGTTTTTTTTCATATTTATGGCGCAACTGTGCAATTGCATCGTGAGTATTGGGTGTGGTGCTTAGTATATTTAAAAATTTAATACTACTTGGCGATAAGTGTTGTTGCCACACACTTGTACTTTTAGCGTACTGCTTGGTAAGCAAAAACACATCATTATTAAGTGTTTTTATGGAACTATCACGTAAAAACTCATCTAAAGCATAGCGCTTAAGCGAAATCTTTGCGTTATTTACCTTTTGCTCAAGCAGGGTTGAAAACCGCGTGTTAAGGGCCGTATTTAAAGCGTTCGCTTGTAATTTGTTTAAAAAGCTAATTGATGTATTGCTACTGTCGCACAAATTAATTTTGGCGCTAAATAAACGGTTTTTAAGTATTGAGTAATTATAAAAGTCTTTAATTAAAAATGTCCGTGCGGGAGCACCTCTAAAATGCACAACAAGGCGCTCTTGTTCAATAGCTACGTGTTTAATACGGGTAAAAAAACGGCCTAGCCAACTTGGAGTAGCAATATACTGCGCCATAATACTCAATATGAAGATATGCTTTACCTTAATTGTAACATACTCTTTTGTAATACATTTAGCGCTAAATCGATGCTTACTTAGTAAACAATTTAATTGGTAAGTTAGTTTTTAAACCTAGTGGTTAATACTTTATTTACAACCATTAACAAATTTAAACATTTATAGATAGCTTGTTGTGTAACAATGCACATATACAAACTTACACTTCATATAATTGTTAGGTATATTCCCAATTAAACAATTATTTACAGCCTAATTAAGTGGTTTAAAGGAGCTAACATGCTTAAAAAATGCATTACCACAACGGCTTTAATTTTAGCATTATGCGCTTGCACGTCAGAAACAGAGTCGGATTTAGTAAAAACACAAGGTATTTGGGCAGGTTTTGAACTAGTTTCTGACGGTAACCGCACGCGTGTTAACGCAGAACTAAATGCAGGCGATGCTAATGGCTCTAACATTGTTTTAAGCGATAGCGACTCATTACAAGCTGTTGTTAATAGCACTGCTATTGTACTTACAAAAGATACCGACTTTTTAGACGTTGATTACCAAGCGTATATAAATGCCACTGACGATAACCAACAGTTTGATATAAAATTTAAACGGGATGATGGCATAAATGCTAATTCGAGCGTGGAGTTGCCTTTAAATTTTATTATTTTAACCCCGAGTAACAATCAAAATTTTGATATTAATAGTCCCCTTACAGTTCAGCTAGATGGCACTGATCCTAATAGTACTAGCCAAGTAGAACTTAGCAGTAGCTGCACTAACAATAATAATGAAACACTTTTACAATCAACGCTTTTTGCGCTTAACACTTCGCGCCTTGAAATAGATCTGCAAAGTTTAGATATGTTTAGCAGCTCGCAAGTAGATCAAGGTAAAACGTGTGATTTAACAATTAGTGTTAAACGCGATCGATTCGGTAGTATTTCGGGTGAATACGCAAACCAAAGCTATATTAAATCCCAGCAATCGCGCGCTATAAAAAATATGACTTTAACGTTTTAATTTGCACGCTAATTTACTGAGCGTTAAGCTACGCCTTTATTAAGTAACTCTACCAATTGTAATTGCCCTCCTTATTTATAGGAGAGCTAATAACAATTGATATAAAGGTTTATTATGACTAACAGCACATACCCTATTGGCACACCTGGCAAAAAATGGAATGACAACGATAAAGTCCAGTGGTTAACACGCCAAAACATTAAACGCAGTTACCAAAACGAAGTCGTAACGCTAATTAATGACCTTAAGAGCACCTTAGATATAGAGCAATACGGCGAGCTTAATTACACCGCTGGCACTTACCCATTATATATATTAAAAACGCCTAACTTTAATGCTAATAAACCAACTGTTTTAATCACCGGTGGTGTACATGGCTACGAAACCAGTGGCGTACATGGCGCACTTAGGTTTGCTAAGACATCGGCTATGCAATATTGCGAACAGTTTAATATTATTGTTGCACCCTGCATTAGCCCTTGGGGATATGAGACTATAAACCGCTGGAACCCAGATGCTATTGATCCTAATCGCTCATTTTACGAGGGAAGCCCAGCTCAAGAATCAGCCGCTATTATGGCGTTTGTAAAATCATTAGGTACTGACTTAATCGCTCATATTGATTTACACGAAACAACAGATAGTGATAACAGTGAATTTAGACCCGCACTCGCTGCGCGTGAAGGCACTACAAATACTAACTGGAACATACCTGACGGGTTTTATTTAGTTGCAGATACCAAAAAGCCTGAGCCGGAGTTTCAAAAAGTCATTATAGAAAGCGTTGCAAAGGTAACTCATATTGCACCGAGCGATGAAAATAACCAGCTAATAGGCGTACCTCAAGAGCAATTTGGCGTGATTAACTATGCAGCACGCGATTTAGGTTTATGTATGGGCTTTACTGATGCACCCTATGTAACCACTACCGAAGTGTACCCAGATAGCCCAACTGCCACCGATGAAGAATGTATTTTGGCACAAGTAGCCGTTATAACGAGCGCGCTAAATTACATTACAACCTCTACAAAAGATTAACCACTGTTCAAGAGCGGGTACTCATTAAATTAAGTACTCGCCCCAAACAAGAAACAATCTGATAACAAAAAACAACCCAAAAGAACTGGTTTTATTGAATTTAAAGGTATAAGGTTAGCCTTCCCTCAAATTCAAGGAGTATACATTGGGGTTTAAAAACAAATATGGACAGGTAAGCCTCTATACTGAAAATAACGTTGTTATCGCTCACTTTTCGGGATACATCACCTCAGGGCTTCTTCGTGCGTTTAAAATTGAACTATGCGAAAAAATAAAGTTACTCAAAAATCAGCCTTGGGCCTATATTAGTGATTCTTTTGATGTTTTGGCTGCAACGCCTGAGGCAGAAAAAGAAATGATAGATATTAGCCATTTAATGAAAGCAAACAACTGCCTAAGTAGCGCGTTTGTACTCACATCAGCTATCGCTATAAATCAAATGAAGCGCATTTTAGAGTGTGCAAAAAGAAACGTTAATTTTAGTGAGTGCATATTTACCGATTTAGATAGCGCTAAACAGTTTATTTCTCACAACTTAAAAAGTAAGCAAGGCCAACTGATATAAAATAATTGACCTTGCTTTATCAATCTTAGTTTTTGTAAAACTGACTATCTTTGGTTATTGTAATGCTGGCGTTTTCTTGCGCTGTTACAATAAATTGTAACTTACTCACTTTACGCTCAATATCGTAACCATCGGCTGTTATAGTAACGGGGACTCTTTTCATCGCACCCGGTTGTACAAGCGTAGATCTCGGACTTGAGAGCGTTGCCCCTGGTAAACCCTCTATGGCAATACTGTAATGCAGTGCTTGCTGCGTTTTATTAATAATAGTAAGTGTATAAGGGTTTTCTACAAGGCCCTCGTAGTTCACTCTATAAAGCGCATTCCTATCGCGTAGTACTGAGGCTTCTATTGGTGTACGTTGCAGCATCCATGCAAACATAGAAATGATTAACAAAGCCGTTAATGCGCCGTATCCTACTAGTTTTAACCTAAATGGATTGGTTTTTTTACCTTCCATTTGTTTTTCACTCGCGTATTTAATTAAGCCTTTTTCGTAACCAAATTTCTCCATGGTATCGTCGCAGGCATCAATACATAAGCCACAGTTTATACATTCATATTGCAATCCATTTCGAATGTCTATTCCTGCAGGGCATACCTCTACACATAAGTTACAGTCTACACAGTCACCTAAGTTAAGCTCTTTTGGATCAGCTTTGCGTTTACGTGGTCCTCGGCTTTCACCACGCTCGCTATCATATGTAACAAGCAACGTATCTTTATCAAACATAACAGCCTGAAAACGAGAATACGGGCAAGCAATAGTGCACATTTTTTCGCGTAAAAACCCTGCATTGCCATAAGTACAAAAAGCGAATAAAAACACCCAAAAGCTCGTTATACCTGACCACTCAAACGTAAGCATTTCCATATACAAACTTTTTGCCGGAATAAAATATGCCATAAACGAGGTGGCGGTTAAAACTGAAATAATAATCCACGCACTGTGCTTAGTTATTTTTTTGCGCCAAGTGCTTAGCGTCCACTGTGATTTATCTAATTTAATTCGCTGATTTCGAGTGCCTTCTATGCGTTGCTCTACCCACGAAAACATGAGCATCCATATAGTTTGCGGGCACGTATAACCACACCAAACCCGACCAAGCCAGTTAGTTACAAAAAATAATGCAAAAGCCCCCACCATAAATAGCAGGGCTAAAATCATAAAATCTTGAGGAAGGAGTGTTAAACCAAAAATAGTAAAGGTTTGCGTTGCCACATCTAGCAGCACAGCTTGTTGTCCGTTATATTGGATCCACGGTATTGCTATAAAAGTTAGCATTAACAGCCAACCTAAATTACGGCGTATGCGCTGAAAAAATCCTTTTTGCTCGCGGATATAAATTGGCCCTTCGGTGTTATAGGGCTTAATGATCATGTCTTCTTCTTTAATATCAAACTTCATAGTACTTGCTTCATAATGACGGGTATTATGCAAGCATTTGCAACTTTCAGACCAAGCTGAAACTTTATTTACATCATTGATACTAAACAGTTTATTTCAACGCAGTAAAATAAAATTCGCGATATTAAACGCGCTTCGCGATATATCACGAATTTTTAGCAATCCCTAACTTTCGCATTTTTGAGCGTAGTGTACTCTCAGGTAAGCCCAATTTAACTGCTGCCCCTTTATCACCCGATATTTGCCAGTGCGATAACACAAGAACAGAGGTTATATGCTGCTTTTGCGCTTCATCAAGCGTAAGTGAAGGGTTAATAACTACTTCACCACCCGCTTGCAAAGGCTGACTTAGCTGTAGTACAACCTGATTAGATAAAATAGCTTCGCGTTCAAGTACATTTTGCAGCTCTCTAATATTGCCTGGCCAATTGTAGGCTTGCAGCTGCGTAATTGCTTTTTTACTTAGCCCTTTTAAGTGTTTACCCAGTCGTTTATTTATCTGCGCAATTAAATTAGCGCATAAATAAGGAATATCCTCTTTTCGATCTTTAAGGGCGGGTACTTTTATAGGAAATACATTAAGCCGATAATACAAATCAATTCTAAACGTGCCTTTTTGTACCATTTCCCACAGGTCGCGGTTAGTCGCTGCAATCACTCTAATATTTACTTTTAGCGTATTGCTGCCACCCACACGTTCAAACTCTTGTTCTTGCAGGACTCTCAGTAATTTACTTTGCGCCTCAAGTGGAAGCTCTGCTATTTCATCTAAAAACAAGGTGCCTTTATCAGCAAGTTCAAAACGCCCTTTACGGCGTTCATTGGCACCTGTAAACGCGCCTTTTTCATGGCCAAACAATTCCGACTCTAGCAAGCTCGGTGTAAATGCGGCGCAATTTACTTTTATAAAGGCTTGTTCGCTACGCTTGCTTAGTCGATACAAATTACGAGCTACTAATTCTTTACCCGTGCCATTTTCGCCAAGTATAAGCACTGTGCTGTCGGTTTCGCTTACCAGTTTTATTTGATCTAACATGGTTTGAAATATATGACTTTGTCCAACTAGCCCTGAGTCTTGCCAATCTTCGTTAAGTTCTGCAATTAAGTAGTTGTTTTCATCTTTTAGCTGCTCACTTAAATGCTTTACTTGCTCAAGTGCCTCTTGCAGTGCATTTTGTGTTTGCTGTTGCAGTGATATGTCGCGAAATACCGCTACAGCACCAATTAACTCATCATTTTGATAAACCGGTGTTGAGGTGTATTCCACTGCAAATGAGCTACCGTCTTTACGCCAAAAAACTTCATTTTTAACTTCACGACGTTTTCCGTCAAACATGGTGCAATATATTTGGCATTCATCAGCGGGATAAGGTGTGCCATCAGCATGAGTATGGTGATGATATTGGTGTATTTTTTTACCTAATAACTCGTCTGCTCGCCAACCTGTCATGCGCTCAGCGGCAGGATTAACAAACACCGCATTACCCGACAGGTCAAAACCGTATATGCCCTCACCTACTGCGTTTAGCAATAATTTAGGATCGTTTAAAAATTGTTTTATCATAAATGTACCTCGCGAAATATCGCGAGCATTATGGCAATTTTATACATTAAGTGCACTCATTACTTAAAATGCACTTACGTGTAAATTAAAACGCTATAAATAGTGCTGAAATAGCGTTTTTACATCTATTTTTGCACCTAGCCTTGCGGCTATTAAGTAAAGTCCTGCAAGTTTTCGGTGAATAAATAGCGCATCAACGGGCGGTGTATGCCATTGCTGAGATTGCCCACTAAGAGCAAGCCCTGCATTTTTAATTTTGAGCGCTAGTTCGCTATTTTTAAAATCAAACTCCCCTTCTGCTCTCAGTGGCTCGCACGCCATTAAGAATAAATCAATGACGTTGTTTTTATACTCATCAACTAAGTCATTTTTAAAATAACCAATGTGTGAAGCCGCTCTAAGTACACCTTCTCTGTTGTTTTCACTACCCGCTTTAAATAAAGCTAAATAAGCGCGGCTAAGCTCGGTTGATATTTCTCGCGTTGCACCAAAATCAAATAAAACAATTTTTTGTGTATCAAGCTGATAATGAAAGTTGGCAAAGTTAGGGTCGGTTTGAATTAATTTAAATTCAAACATTTCTTTAAAAAACAAATCAATAAGTTGCTCTGCAACAAAGCTTTTTTGACTATCAGGTAGCTCTGTAATGCTCTCAATGGGCTCTGCTTTTATATATTCCATAGTAAGTACTTGTTGTGTACTGTGCTCTGGATATACGTTAGGCACTTTAAAGTGGGGATTACTTGCTAGTGCATTTTTATAACGTATTAAGTACTTAGCCTCCCGCTTATAATCAGCCTCGGCTAATAACTGCGCTTTAGCCTCACTAATAAGTGGTTTAATATTAAGATCTTTTGGCAATAATCGAGAAATCGTTAATAAAGAAATAACGTTATCGACATCACTTACTACACTTTTTGCAATACCAGGGTATTGAATTTTAACAGCAAGCTGATCGCCATTTTCTTTATAAGCTAAATGAACTTGCCCTATAGAAGCCGCTGCAAAAGGCCTTAACTCAATATGAGAAAAACGCGCTAGCCACTCATCCCCCCATTGCTCTTTTAACACTTCAACAAGCTGCTTATGAGGCATTGGATTTGCGTCTGAGCGCAGTAAAGCAAGTAACTGAGCCAATTCAGGACTAAGTAAATCACCGGCATCCATTGAAAGTAATTGCCCGAGCTTCATTGCAGCGCCACGTAAATGAGATAGCTGTGTGGCTAGCTTTTCAATATTTTTAGGTTGTAGTAGTAAGCTTTTATTGTCCCAACCTTTACCGGTTAGCGCGCTCTTAGCGCCATCAAATAACATATTGGTAGCAACACCTGTGGCAAGTGAGCCTAATTTTGCAAAGCGAGAAAGCCGAGAAGTGGGAACAGTACGAGGAGCCGCCATAATATTAAAACCTAATTAGCCTGAAAGTCAGGCTAATTAATACGTATATTGTAAGTAGGTAGATCTACTTATAGACGAGGTACTAGCTTAATTGCACCTTCAACCACTTTCATATCAAGTGGAAGCTTACTAAGTAGCATCATTTTAGGGTCATCCATATTTAGAGTATAAACAGGGTTAACCGCTAAAAAAGCATTAATAACATCCATTGCTTGGCTATCAAGTGCACCTAAATTACCTTTGAAACCACCGGCATCAACACTCGAATCAAGTAATTTAATATTACGTAAAAACACCGCTTTTTTCTCACTGTCGTAAAATGGGCTACCTTCAATCTGTAGCTTTAAACGCACTGGGTATTTAAGTGCGAATGCATTAATTTCAGCGCTTGAATCGGCACCAAGAACAACAACATCGCGGTTATCAGGTCCAATATTTACACTTAAGTCGTTTACATCAAACTGAACCGGCAAACCCATTAAGCTTACTTTTTCACTTAACTTTGGTAATTGCTTACCCAGTACAGACTCAACCTCAGAGTTAGTAAATGAATATACTGATATGCCTTGCGTGGTATTACAGGCAGTTAAAAATAACGCTGCAATAATAACTAAAATTCTCATGAGAACCCTTTTGTTTATAAATTAGTGGTACATAAAAAAGCCGCTATTAAAGCGGCTTATTAAAATAGTAACCAGCATATATTACGCTGGTTCTAGGGCGTGTTGACCTTTGTGGATTGAAATTTGTTCAATCTAGGGTCGATTTAATCGCGGCGTGAGGTTTGTAACCTAGCAGGCTAAGTCAAAACCGAGCAACAAAGAGTTAATCGTCCCTAGAAAGAACCCAAAGGGCAGCGCATGTTTGGCATTTATGCTGCGTTATCGCCTATTTATGGGGAATAACCACACTACATAGACTCTGCCTTGCCTAAATACCAAACAGTCTGCTGCAAATTCAACCACGAAAGGTCAACACGCCCTAGTGTATTAAGCTGCAAGTGTCGCTTTAAGTCGCGTTAGTGTGTCAGGTTCAACTGAACCAGCACTGAGCGCTAATAACTGTTTTAAATAATAGTTTAAATCAGCATGTTCGCCACGATGTTTGTCATCTAACATGGCTACTTGTTCTGCCATTCTAAGTGACTTATCAGTTGAACTTACGTTCGCTAATATTTCCATGCGCGTAATAAGTTGCTCTTTACTTAATGTTGTTTTAAGTGGTGCTTGATACTGACTTGGTAACGCTTCATTGTTTTCAAGTGCTGTAATTAACGCATCTAGATTAGCTTGCTCTGATTTGCTTGTAAGCAATGCAAGTTTATCGTCAATAGCTGCTAGTAGCTTAGTAACTTTTGGCGCTAACGATCTAAATTGCGTGTACCCTTTCACTTTTGTTTCTAGGTCGTGCAACTGTGCTCTTTGATTTACATCGCTAAGTGCTGCTTCAAGCTCAGCAAGTTCTGCAACTGCTTGTTTATCTGACTCATTTTGATCAAGTTTTTGCTGCTCAAATTCGCTACTACGTTTAGTAAATGTTTCATCGTTAAATTGACGAAATTTTTGCCATAACGCATTTTCAGCTTTTAAACCTGCAAAACCAATTGTTTGCCATTGCTGCTGCATTTGCTTCAACTCTTGGCACGCAGCGGCTAAATCATCGCTTTGTGATAATTGCTGCGCTTTTTCTACTAATTCATTTTTAAGTACGGCATTACTTTTATGAAATGCGTTTAATAAAGCCAGTACTTGTTGTTGCTCGCTTTTATAACGATCGTTTAGTGTACGGTATGTTTTAGGATCAACTTTACCTACACTGCGCCACGCTTTGTTTAAACGATTGTATTGGCTTTCATATTGTTTCCAATCAAAGTCATCCTCAGCCGTAGGCTGTAAATGAAGCGCGTGCATGTCGCTAATAATACTTTCGCGTTGTGCTTTTGAGGCCTCGCGTTGTACTTCTTGCTCTGCAAAGTAACTACGACAAGGTGCAAATAACAGCTCGATTTTTTCATCAAACTGCACGCCTTGTTGCTTTTCTTCATCTGTATCTAAACGACCTAACTCATTCCAACGCTTGCGTAGCACTTTTACTTGCTCTGCGCGTTGTTGTGGGTCAGTACACTCTTCACTTACTAATGCACTTACTTCTTCTAATAAAGCTTCACGCTTTGGTGCTGCAGCGTATTTTTGCCAATCTTTAGCATCTGCAAGTTGCGCTTCAAGTTCCGCTTTTATATTTACAAGCGGCTGTTGATATTGCTCAGTGAGTGTATTAAATAACTCTTCAAACCCTTTAAACACGCCAAAGGCAACATTAAAACGACCTTCTTCAATTAGGCGTTTAACATCACGAGCTTTGCGTTTTGCTTGGCTTTGGTTTTTTTCAAGTGGCTTAACTAGCTCACTCATTGGTGCTAAAAATTGCTTTTTATGCGTATTTAACTGTGTTTTAAACGTACTTTGCAGTGCACCATCTAAAATATTTAAATGACTACGCGCTGCTTTAAAACCATTATTAAATTCAGTTAGAGTTGCATCGTATTGCGCTAAATCTTCTGCTGGCTTAATTTCGCATAATGCTGTAAAAGCGAGTTTGTACTCTTTAATAGCCGTTGTTAGCTCAGGTAATTTAGCAACTTGAGTAAATAGTTTTTCTAACTTGCTTACAGCCAGTTTAGATTGCGTATTATTAGCAAGTTCTGTTTCGCTAATAGCTTGCTTAGCTTGCGCTACTTTTGCATCAAGCCAATCTTGTTGAATTTGCTCTGGTGTTTCAAGGCCTAGCTGTAAGGCGTTTTCTATTTCTTCACTTAACGCTTCAACAGTTGCAAGCGCTAGCAATTGGCGCTGTTGTAGCGCTAATTTTTGCTGCTCTTTGTCGTGTATCGCTTTTAGCTGTTCAATGTGTGCATCTAACTTAGTGGTAATCGAAATATATTTTTCGTCAAGAAGCTTAACACGCTCATCACTTAGCCATTTGAGCTCAAGTGCTTGCCACTGGGCCATTAATTCGCCGGCTTGTGGATTTACAACACCAAAATCTGTTTTTTCACGTAAAGCATTTAACTTAGCTAAAATAACACGTGTTGCACTTTCAACCTGCAGTGGCATTTCTATTGCTAAACGCTCATTTTCAATATGCGTTTCAAGTGCTGCTTTTGCACCATCCTTTGCATGCTTTACTAATGGCTTAATTAATTGATGGGTAATAACAAGTTCAACTAATTGAGTTTGTAGCTCTTCGCTACCTTCTTTAAATGCTTTTTCTACTAGTTTTGGATTTGCTAAACGTTTTAATAATTTAACGCGTACTTGCAGTTCTTTTTCTGCAAACGCTAACTTTTCGAGTGTTTTAACGGGTGCAAAACGCTCTATGTATTCGTTTTTAATTTGCGGTGTTAGTGCACTTTCGCTATTTAAAACAGCATTAGATATTTGAAGCTCTGCTATATCTTTTAATGCTTGATCTTGTTTATACGCTTTCCACCAAAGTGGTAACTCGTTTACTTTTTGTAGTGCTTTGCGGCGTATTTCAGCTGAACTATCTTCAAGTGCTAACGTGTTTAATATGGTTGCATCACGTTCAATGTCTAATTTTTCGATAGCATCAAGACGTACTTGTTGCTTAGGGTGTTTCCATTTCGGTGTAAAAAGGTGCTTAAAGATCATGTTCACTAAACCTAGCTATTTCGTTGTCTGATTTAAATTCTTTTTGTAGTTGAGCTTTTGTCTTTTGGATCATTTCACCATTAGCACCAATCGTAAATTGCTCGTTTGATTGAGCCACTTTTGCTTGATACAACATAACCAACTGCACTGTTTGTTGCTTTTGCTCGTCTGATAAAACGGTACCGTCTGGCCATTTGCCAGTTGATGCACCGTATTGTAAGCGTTCGAATAATTCGGGAGTAATATTTTGTACAAGATTGTCGATATTCATGTCATTTTTTCTTTTTTAGAGTCACTAAAACAATTCGGTTTATAAGATACCAAATACACCCTACGCCAATAGCCGCAGTATAAGCATACCACTGAAGCGTTTTTTCTTGCGGTTGTAAAAAGTACAAACAGAAAAAACCACCTAAAAATAAGATAAGCGCCAAAAAGGAGTGATTTATAAACATCTGCTTTTTTTTAATTCGCTGTTCGCGCTGAAGTTGCAAAACTTGCTCGTCGTTTAGCTCTGCAATGTTGCTTTCGCAATGCGGACATTGCTTATGTTTATCTGAAATTGATTTTGCACATTTTGGGCAACGAATAATCGCCATACTTCTCTCCATACTACGCATAAAAAAAGCGCCTTTCGGCGCCTTTATTGTACTTGTTTTATTTCTCGTTGTCTTTTTTGAATTCAAACCAATAACTAATTTTGGGGCGATAATTTTCTAAGTTGCCCACTAAGTTTAATTACTCTGCCTCTTTTGACTGCTTCTCTAAGCGTTTTTCCCAGAACGTGGCGTTTTTAATGCCTAATTTAACTGGATCAAATATGATCTTTCCGCCTTTTTTCTTCTGTTCTTCATAATCGCTCAAACATAACAAAGCAGGCTTAGCTACGAAGAAAATAGCTAAAATACCTAGTATGTTGATCCAGGCCATTAAGCCAACGCCAATATCACCAATAGTCCAGATATAACCTGAATTGTTTACCATGCCGTATGCAACCATAAACATAATCACAAACTTCACGATAACAAGCGGAATACTGCCTTTAAAATAACGATTTAAATAAGCAATATTAGTCTCTGCAATAAAGTAATAAGCAAGTATTGTGGTAAAAGCAAAGAAGAACAATGCGATGCCAACAAATGCCTGCCCAAAACTACCAAATACACTAAATAGAGCCATTTGCGTAAAGGCTGCTGAACCCACTTCAGTGGCTGCATCAACATTTTGAACAATAAATTGCCCTGCTGGTAACTCACCCACAATGTTGTATTGCTGCGTTATTAAAATCATTAATGCTGTTGCAGTACACACAAAGATGGTATCAACGTAAACAGAGAAAGCTTGTACTAACCCCTGTTGAGCAGGGTGATCAACTTCTGCAGCTGCTGCTGCATGAGGCCCAGTACCTTGGCCTGCTTCGTTAGAATATATACCGCGTTTAACGCCCCAACCAATAGCAGCACCAAAACCGGCCTGCGCAGTAAACGCATCACTAATAATTAAATAAAATATATCACCCACT